>JAHRHW010000109.1 GCA_019100305.1 Candidatus Thiodiazotropha taylori
GGAGGATGAGGTGACCACAATGAACAAGGCAAATGAGTACACGCATCGCCCACAGCTTACCGATGCCGGCCTGAGTGCCGCCCACCCTGCCACTGCGGTGGATGAATACGGGGAGATACGCCGCGGTCGGGTAGCCGCAGAACGGGCACTGACCGTCTATCTGGATAAACAGGAGATCGTGACTCTGATGACCCTGGGCACCCGCCCGGAGATGCTGGTATTAGGCTGGTTGCACAACCAGCGACTGATCAAGACGATCGATCAGGTCAAGGCTGTGCAGGTGGATTGGGAGACTGAGTCAGCTGCTGTCACCACCTTTGACGGCATTCCGGATCTGCAACAGAAAACCGCTCGCAAGACGGTCACCACCGGCTGTGGCCAGGGCACGGTTTTCGGTGATCTGATGGAGAATCTGGATAAAATCGAACTGCCACAAACTACCCATCTGCAATCCGGTATCTATGCCCTGCTGAAGAATCTCAGCAGCTACAATGAAGTCTACCAGCGTGCCGGAGCTGTGCATGGCTGCGCGCTCTGCCGGGGTGCCGAAATCCTGCTGTTCATCGAAGATGTGGGACGACACAATGCGGTAGACGCGATAGCCGGCAACATGCTGCTTGATTCTACTCCCGGCAGGGACAAGCTCTTCTACACCACCGGCCGACTGACCTCGGAGATGGTGATCAAAGTCGCACAGATGGGGATACCCCTTCTGCTCTCCCGCTCAGGCGCCACTCAGATGGGCGTGGAACTGGCCAAACGTATCGGCGTCACCCTGATCGCAAGGGCCAAGGGTAAACACTTTTTAATCTATAACGGGGCAGAGAGTATTACTTTCGACGCCATACCGCCGGTGCGTTATCAGACCAACCAGAAGAAGCCGGTGGAACACGCCAAGAGTTGAAAATTAAGGAGAGGATATGGCTGCAGTGATCTCGCAAGACCAGCATGTATTCATGAACGTCAAACAGGTTGCCGAATACCTGCACCTTAACGAGAAGAAGATCTACTCTCTGGTCAACGAGGAGCGTATTCCCGCAACCAAAATCACTGGCAAGTGGCTGTTTCCCAGAGAACTGGTGGATCGCTGGATGCTCGATTCCGCCCATGGCGGCCTGATGACCAACCGATTGGTGATTGCCGGCAGTGACGATCCCCTGCTCTATCGATTGATCATGAATTTTGCCCAGGAGACCGGCGCCCACGCCCTGATCAGCTACTCACCGACAGGTACCCGACTCGGCCTTGACCTACTTCAGGCGAACCGCATTGATGCCTGCGGGATACACTGGGGGCCCAATCAGGAGAGCAACACCCGCCATCCGGCCCTGTTGCGTCAATATCCCCAGTTCCGGCAATGGGTACTGATTCGTCTGTTTCGCCGGGAGCAGGGATTGATGGTTAATCGCACGCTGGGCGAACTCAGGCCGGATACCAAAACCCTGCTGGAGGGCAACCATCGCTGGGCAATGCGACAAAGCGGTGCCGGTGCACAACGTTTTCTGCTCGAAGTACTCAGCCAACACAACGTCAATATCGAACAGTTGAACTCGGTCTGCACTGCCCTTTCAGAACGGGAGGCGGCGGCCAGTATCGCCATGAATCAGGCCGATGCGGCACCCGGCGCGCGTGCGGCCGCGCAAGAGTATGGCCTCGATTTCATACCCTTTGGTTGGGAGTCCTTCGACCTGGCGCTGCCCAGGAATATTTGGTTCCGTCGTTTGTTCCAGGACCTGATAAATCGTCTTCGCTCGGCCGACTGCCAGGCCATGGGAGAGCATCTTGGGGGCTATGATCTGAGTGAAGCGGGAGAGCTGGTGTGGGGGGATGAATAGCCTGTCTGTCTCTTTGAAGAGCAAAGAAGTCAGCAAATGAGCGCGAATAATCGCAAATGTTATGTTAGTTTGCGTTTTAAACTCGCTTCCTCAATTACCAAATATTGCAATAATTGGCTTTCGACCAAGGCCAATATCCAGCCGACTTACTGCCCCACTACTTCACCTCAAAAAACAGTCAGTGATATGATGGCCCCTCGACTCATCGTCGCAGCTTGCTGAATCGACAGGCCATAATATGAAAACAGGTTATCTGGTACTGGAAACCCACCCTGATCACGTCGGCATGATCAGAGCCAGGATCAAAGATGAGCTGCCAAACACCCAGGAGTCTGACGCGGGTTCTGAGATCCGCTACATCGCCCGTTTCGATGATATCGAAGCTGCTCTGATGCACTTGCATAACCAGCTTCACAACAGACTGGTCGATCTGGACAGCCGACTCTACAAAACCGAAGTTTCCCATGCCATCTCAGCTGTGGAATCGGATGATCTGAGCCATCAACAAGTGTGGATCGATCCCACCATAGACACTGAGACAAGGGCCGCAATCGATGCGGAAACAGCACAACTCAAACGTCGCCATGCCATCTGGAACCGAATCTGGATGATCGTCGGCGGTTTTTTTGTACTGCTGTTTTTTGTCCTAAACATAATCAGTGGGGTCTAGATAGCTGAGGAGATACATAAAAGCTCCTCTCCTTTGATGGGAGAGGAATTGGGGAGAGGGTGAGCATCAAACGATTGATGCAACTGATTTATCAGCTGAACTCCCGATCAATTCAAGTACTGGGGATTGATCAAATTGATGTGTGTGCTGATGGAGACTCCCCCTCTCCCCCGGCCCCTCTCCCACAAGGGGAGTGGGGAGCTATTCTCTCATTAGTAATTCTCATGCTGATAACTTTGGCTTTCTGCAATTGACAGCAAATGGAGGCCAATCACCGCAAACGTTCTCGAATGACTGCTTATTCGCCCCTCCCCCTTGATGGGAGAGGGGTTGGGGAGAGGGTGAGCATCAAACGATTGATGCAACTGATTTATCAGCTGCACTCCCGATCAATTCAAGTACTGGGGATTGATCAAATTGATGTGAGTGCTGATGGAGACTCCCCTTCTCCCCCGGCCCCTCTCCCACAAGGGGAGTGGGGAGCTACTCTTTCCATCTGTTTACATCCTGATGACTGGTCATTCTTAACCATCATCTTCTGCTTGTTTGCCTCTGTTGAGGTCACAAACCTCGACAGGCCAGAGAAACCAACTGAAATTAACCCGCTAGTATCCTATCGATCAAAGTCAAGTTGCTATGGAAAAACTATTTCTCCAATAATCTGGGCATCAGTTCCACCAGATTGCAGGGTTGCGTCCGGTAATCGAGTTGCGCGGAGATCAATTTACTCCAGCCATCCTTACAGGCACCGGTTGAGCCCGGCAGACAAAAGACAAAAGTACCATTGGCTACACCGGCGATCGCCCTGGACTGCATGGTCGATGTGCCGATGATCTCATATGAGAGTGAGCGGAACATCTCACCAAAACCGTTGATGATCTTATCCAGTAGAGGTTCAACCGCCTCCGGTGTCCCGTCTCTTCCTGTCAGCCCCGTACCACCGGTGGTGATCACCACCTGCACATCCGGATTGGCAATCCACTCGGAGATCACCGCTCTGATCTGATAGCGATCATCTTTCACGATACGTTTATCGGCCAGCTTATGCCCAGCCTCTTCCAGCATGCTCTTGAGCTTATGACCGGATTTGTCATTCTCTTCCGTTCGACTGTCCGATACAGTCAATACGCTGATATTCAAAGGGATAAACTGACGTTCGTCACTCATGTTGTAGGCTCCGTGGATCTCATTCTATTCTTCAGGAAAAACAGTCGATAGCATGCCAGCTGCAAAGCACATTGCCTTGATCAAGATCAGAACTCAAGCGTCGCTTACGCCTCATGCCCTGGCGGACCGGCGAACTCATCAGGGTCGTTTGCTGAAAGCGTCATCAAACAGCAACTCGAGCCCTTGATGGGCGCCTCTCAAGCCATCGATAACGTCCTTGGCCCAATCGAAATAGGCCTGTCGTCGGGACAGGTCCCAGCCTTTCGGGGGACTATGGGCGATGTCCCGCAGATTGGCGATTTTGTCAGCCAGCTTTACCAGCTTGGCCTTTTCAGAGAGATTGGGGGCATGGTGTATCTGCATCGCTTTGCGCTCAAGCTTGGAGAGGGATTGATCGTCAGACACCTCCATCACCAGGCTGGCGATCACCAATCCGAACTCGGCTTCGATCTCTTCAAAGGTAGTCTCCGTATCCTCAATCGTATCATGCAGTAAGGCGGTTATCAGCGTCTCTGTATCATAGACCGCTCCTTCATTCACCAGGATATCCATCAAGGTTATGGGGTGATTGACATAGGGGGTCTCCTGGACATCCTTACGTCGTTGGTCCCCATGCTTTCGGGCGGAAAATGCCAAGGCTTTGACGATCAGTTGAAGTAGCTTGTTATTCATAGTCAGTTATAGGTTTTATTTGTAACGTTTTTTCTTATGAGCATTTCAGCATCCTGGATTATCCGCGCCGGCCAAAGTTCTAATTATTATAATGCTCAAACAAGCTCTTCTCATCATCAACCATATCGGCCTCCCGATAGAGCCAGATGGTAAAGACTGAGCCCTTACCCAACTCAGAGCTGACCCCGATCTCACCACCATATTTTTTAATCAGGCTGTAGCTGACCGAAAGCCCAAGACCGGTACCCTCACCGGTCGGCTTACCGCTGTTGAATGGATTGAAGATGGAACCCAGTCTTTCCGCTGCAATCCCACTGCCATTGTCAATCACTTCGATCACTACGCCTTTGTTCTCCCAGTCGGAACTGCGCAGGCTGATCTCCCCATCCTGCTGATGCAGTGCATGGACCGCATTCACCACCAGATTGACCAACACCTGCTGTAGCTCCTGGGAGTTAATCTTGACCTGTCTGGTCGCCTGCAGATCCAGATTGATTTCAAAATCGCTCTTGCTGCGCAGATGGCGCACCAAAACCAAAGTGTGTTCAATGACTCTGTTGACATCGGTATAGACGGCCTCACCGCTCATCTGATCGGTGCGGGCGTACTGCAGCAGACTGTTGATAATATCCTTGATGCGGAAGATCTGCTCAATCACCAGATCGATCTCCTCTTTTACCGGCTCGGCATCCTTGCCCAGTTCGGCTACCAACAGATCCAGGTTACCCAGCATTACAGCGGTCGGGTTGTTGATCTCATGGGCGACCCCCGCTGTCAGTTCCCCAAGTGCAGCCAGCTTCTCCGCATTGATCAGCTGAGCCCTGGTCTCCTTGAGGGTTTGAATCATGCTCAGCAATCGCTCATTCTTCAACTTCAATTCCGTTGTTCGCTCCTCCACCTTCTCCTCCAACTGATCCGTCCACTCCAGCATCTGACGGTTACGCTGCTGCAGAAGATCCAGCAAAAGATCAAACTCTTTCGCCAAAACACCAATCTCATCGGTGGATGAGACCTGACCAATACGCCTGGTATAGCCTTCACGGGTGGCACGAACCACGTTCATCATCATTTCCAGAGGTTTGAATATCGATTTAGCCCCTCTGATGGAGAGTAGCGAGGATAACAACATCAGCGCCAAAAAAAGCAGAATCAGTACCACCAACGCCTGCCAGAGCGCATTACGCGATGGCGCCTCAAGAAAACCGGCATACAGCATGCCGACCCGTTCGCCATTCACATCGACAATCGGTTGGTAAGCAGAGATATACCAATCATTAACCACAAACGCCCGATCGATCCATTTTTTGCCATGTTCCAATACCTGGGTTCGCACCTCATCAGAAACCCGGGTACCCAGTGCCCTTTCATTCACGGCGCGTGGCACATTGGTGGTGATTCGCACATCATCGAGAAACACCGTCACTGTACCGATGCTGCCCTCAGGCAGACTGCCTGGACCATAGACAAGATCCCTGATGGTATCGACAAACTTGAAATTACCATTCAACAACACCCCACCATCGAGTATCGCGACCACCACCCCCCTTGAGTTCTTTACCGGATAGAGGGCCCTGATCATCATCCCCCGCTCTTCCACCTGCTGATCCGTCGGCCTGGCTCTGGGGGTCTCGAGCAATGGCAGAGCAACCCTGTCTGCCAATCCTCGGGATTGGGTTTCAAGCGCTTCAGCAGAGAAGATCTCAATCTCCACTTTCGGCGTTCCCTGCAGGGCAATCAATAGCGATGGAGAGGGATGGGCTCGCTGAGGCAGTTCGGCATCGGTGGTAAAAATGATTCTGCCATCCAAGCCCAGCAGATGCAGATAGGAGAAATCGTTCTGTTGTCGGATCTTCTCCAGCTGTTGATGGATCACTCCACCACTTTTCGATTCCAGTGCGGTATTGAACGTATAGGATTCAGCCAAGCGTGCCAGGGTATTCAGGTAATCCTGCTGCAGGCGGTGAAAGTTGTCCTCAGCTACGGAGAGATCCGTATTGACCTTGATAAACAGCTGATCATAACTGAACTGGGAGCCCCAGTAGATGGCCAGCCCAAGCGCAATCGGCATGATCAGAAGAATCGGAAACAGTACCAGCACCAGCATTTTATAACGCAGGGTGCTTTGGATGGTACGGATCAGTTTCAACACGGACTCAGGTGATTCCCCAGGCCTGTGCTTTACGCTCAAGTGTCTTGCGTGAAATTCCCAAAACCCGGGCCGCAGCCGATTTATTACCCCCATGAAGGTCAAGCACCTTCAGGATATGTCTTTTCTCAACGGCCTCAAGCAGCAACGAAGCTTCCGATTGCTCCGGGATCGCCTCACCATCCTGTTGCTCAGTCGCGGTGATGCAAAGACTCGGCGAGCGATTCAACAGCAGACAACGTTCAATCACATTCTTCAATTCCCGCACGTTTCCAGGCCAGTCGTAGTGCATCAGCAACTCGATCTCGCTCTCCCCCAATACCGGGACATCGATCCCCAGGTCGGAAGCCAGCGTATGCATGAAGTGGTTGGCCAGCAGCGGTATATCCTCACTTCGTTCCCTCAAGGCTGGCATACGCAGCGTCAGCACATTGAGTCGATAGTAGAGATCTTCACGGAACTCCCCTTTTTGTACCTCATTACCCAGATCCCGGTTGGTAGCCGCGATGATCCTTACGTCAACGGGGACTTCCCGATTGGAGCCGACAGGACGGATGGTGCGCTCTTCAAGGGAGCGCAACAGGTGAGCCTGCATCGAGAGGGGCATCTCACCAATCTCATCAAGGAAAAGGGTCCCTCCATTGGCATAGGTAAACAGTCCATCCCGGGAGAGATGGGCGCCGGTGAATGCGCCTTTTACATGACCGAACAGCTCACTCTCCAACAGCTCGGCACTCATCGCACCGCAGTTGACCGGTACAAAACTGCCAGTGCGGTTGCTTAAGTCGTGTATCGCCCGGGCTGCTAGCTCTTTACCAGTGCCCGATTCACCTTCGATCAATACCGTGGACGGCATGGGAGCCACCCGTTTGACCACTTCACACAAGGCATGCATCTGCTGGCACTCACCAACGATGCCGGAGCTGTCATAGATCTGATCGACCTGGCGTCGCAACACGAAGTTCTCACGCTGCATCTTCTGTCGATCCAGATAGCGCTCTACGGATGCCACCATCTGCTCCATACGGAACGGTTTCATGATGAAATCCTCGGCACCGGCTCTAAGCGCAGAGATGGCTGTCTCCAGGTCTGCATGGGCGGTCATGAAGATCACCCCGGTGGTCCCTCCCTGCTCACGCAACTCCCTTACCCACTCAACGCCACCCCGGTGTCCTGGCAGGCGAATGTCCGTGATGATCAGATCAAAATGGCAGTGTCTGCGGAGCTCTTCGGCAGTGGCAACATCCTTGGCGGTTTCCACCAGCCCGAAATGGCGTCTCAACCCTTTTTGTAAAAAGCTGAGGATACCCGGTTCATCGTCTACGATGAGCACCGAGGTCATTCGGCTGGTTGTACCTTCCTTGTGGTAAACGCTTGTGGACTCATCCCGAACCACGAGCTCTTCAGTTTTAATGTTCATTGAGTACTGTTCTATCAAGGCAATCCACCGACGGCTGAGTGAGACAAAATGTCCAATAAATAGTGTGTCAATCTGGGACCATTTGTCTCAATTTTGGACTCCCTTGAACAGCAAAGGGAGAAACCGACAGCTAAAGAATGCAGAAATTGTGTTTATAATCCTGCCATTAACTACATAGTAGACAATACAGGTCCATTTGCTATTGCAAATACCATGACAACTCTCCCAGATAAGAGTGGCACCACTCTTGCAATTAAAATCCTCGCAGCCAGAGATAAGGCATTACTTTCCAGGCATTTGTTCAATGGTTGCACACTACTGTTGAAGTCTGCTGAAAAGAAATAAAACACACTTAAATTATGTTTTTGTTAAACAACATATCCCGATCAATCGCTGTACCCACCCTTCTAATGGACGATTCAGTGATACAAAATTTATACCGCAATGAGGCAACTGCCAATGAATAAAAATATAGTGAAACACTTATTCACACTACTGTTGCTGACACTGCTCTTACCTTTCACCACAGCTCATGCAGATGCCAAAAAAATCATCCGGCTGGCCACCACAACCAGTACCGACAATTCAGGATTGCTTAAAGAACTGCTACCGGAATTCCAAGCCGATACCGGTTATAACGTCCATGTGATTGCGGTCGGTACCGGTAAAGCACTACGTATGGGACGTGACGGCGATGTGGATGTGGTTCTGGTACACGCCAGGCCTGCCGAAGATCAGTTTGTCGCCCAGGGTCATGGCGAAAAACGATTCGGTGTGATGTACAACGACTTTGTGATCGTCGGCCCGCAAACTGACCCTGCCGGCTTATCAAAAGCCAAGGATGCCACCACAGCCCTGCAACTCATCGCTGAACATCAAGCGATCTTCGTCTCTCGCGGTGATGATTCCGGCACCCACAAAAAAGAGCTGAGTCTATGGAAAAAAGCGGCCGTCGATCCACAAGGGCAATGGTATCGTGAAGCGGGTCAGGGCATGGGTAAAGTGCTGCAGATCGCAGCAGAAATGGATGCCTATACCTTAACCGACCGGGGAACATGGCTTGCGTATGAAAAGAAGTCTCCGCTGAAACTCGGTTTTGAGGGCGATCCCCTGCTGTTCAACCCCTATGGCATCATCGCGGTGAACCCACAGCGCTATCCCGACACAAATCATCGGGGCGCCCAGGCACTGATCCACTGGCTGATCTCACCAGAGGGTCAGGAACGTATCAATAACTTCCGCATTGGCAGTAACCGTCTCTTCACACCATCCGCTGATGCTGGAGAGGTTGCCGCAGCCATACACTGACCACATGGATTCATTAACCACCACAACACTGGCAGCCCTTGAGTTGCTGTTCAGTGGTAACTCTGAACTCTGGGAGATCATTGCAATCTCCTTCAGGGTATCGGGGGTTGCTATACTGGTGGCGTCACCACCGGCTCTGCTGGTTGCTTTCATACTCGCCTACTACGAGTTCCCCGGCAGACGTCTGCTGATCTCCATCAACAGCACCCTGCTCTCCGTACCTGCCGTGGTCGTAGGCCTGACCCTTTTCATTCTGCTCTCCAGACAAGGTCCGCTTGGGGAGTGGAAGTTACTCTTTACTCAGACGGCTATGGTGCTTGGTCAGATCGCCCTCGCCTTTCCGATTCTTGTCGCCATGGGACACTCGGCACTGCAAGCGTGTGACCGCAGAGCCTGGGAGACGGCACGCACCCTGGGCGCAACACCATTACGGGCGCTGATTACCATCATGCGGGAGGCGCGCTTTGGCCTGATGGCAGCACTGCTTGCGGCGTTTGGCCGGATTATCGCCGAGGTTGGTGCATCAATGATGCTCGGCGGCAATATCCTCCACTATACCCGTAACATTCCAACCGCCATCGCATTGGAATCGAGTAAGGGTGAATTCGCTCAGGGTATCGCTCTGGGTCTGGTTCTACTGATTCTGGCATTCACTCTGAATGCCTTCCTGCAGCACTTTCAAGGTAAGGGGCAACCGGCCTGATGACTACAGCAGATCAATTCAATGTTCATTACCTGAAAAAACACTATGCCAAACGGCAGGTGCTGGACGAAGTCGCCTTCTCCCTGCAAGCCGGACAGACCCACCTGTTGAGTGGCGACAATGGGGCGGGTAAAACCACCCTGTTACGTATTCTAGCTGGACTGGAGAAACCGGACAGCATCCAGATCGACCTGGGGATGGGGCCGCTCAACTGGCGCCATGTCAAAAAAGCCCTGCAGCAGCATACCCTCTATCTTCATCAACATCCGTATATGTTTGACGGCACGGTGAACTACAACCTGGGCTATGCCATCGATGCAAAACTGACCAAGCGGGAGCGTCAACGACAGATCGACAAAGCCCTGGAGTGGGCCGACCTGAAACAGCTGTCACAGGCTCCAGCCAAATCACTCTCCGGTGGCGAGAAACAGCGAGTCTCCCTGGCCCGGGCCTGGTTGAAGAGACCGTCCATTCTGTTACTGGATGAACCCACCTCCAATCTGGACCAGGAATCGAGACATCGCACACTCAGTCTACTGGAAGCCTTCAAAAGCAATGGTACAGCCACGCTGCTGGCCAGCCATGATCCTATGCACTTCCCCTCACTGATAGACCAGCACTTGCGTCTGGATCAGGGTAAACTGATCCGCATCGATGACCAGAATCTGATCGAATTCGATCAGACTCACCCTAACTTCAGGAGTACGGCGTGAACGACCGTTCAGATTACACCGCTGTCATCCTGGCCGGTGGCCGGGGAAGCCGTATGGGCGGCAATGACAAAGGCCTGGTTCTGCTCGATGGCAAACCACTGATCGAACATGTCATCAACACCATCGCACCCCAGGTTGGGCATCTGTTAGTCAACGCCAACCGCAACATGGCGGAGTATCAGAGATTCGGTTATCCGGTGATTCGGGACGAATTGAGTGGCTACCAGGGACCCTTGGCGGGCATCTACACCGCATTGGAACAGATCACCACCCCGAATCTGATCACCGTACCCTGCGATGGTCCCAGATTACCAAAAGATCTGGTGGTACGACTGGCTAGCGCGCGCGAAGCGGCAGCAGCAGACATTGCGGTCGCTCATGACGGTAAGCGCCTGCAACCGGTGTATGCCCTGATCGGGAGAAAACTGCGACCAAGCCTGAAGGCCTACCTGGATGGCGGTGATCGAAAAATCGACCTCTGGTATGCGCAACATAAAATGGTTACCGCCGACTTTTCCGATATGCCTGAAACCTTTCTGAACATCAATACACCCGAGGAAAGGAATGAATTCGAACAACCCCAAACCGCTGAACATTGAGGCTGGCGGGATGATCGAATATCCGATTCCGCTACTCGGCATCATTGCCTACAGTGGTACCGGCAAAACCACCCTGCTGACCAAACTGCTGCCGATCCTCAAGGCAGCAGGCCTGAGGATCGCGGTGGTGAAACATGCACAACACCAGTTTGAGATCGACCATCCCCATA
>JAHRHW010000110.1 GCA_019100305.1 Candidatus Thiodiazotropha taylori
CAAGAGGGGACCCGATCAGGCCGATACCCCTCAATGCATCAAGCAGGCTGGCAGGGTCTTCCGGTACAAGGTAGGGATCCTGGGGTGTCAACACCAGCCGACCGGTATGCAGCCGCTGGCTCATTGCTCTTTGGGGCCGGGAAGTTGGGGATTCTGAGGACGGAACAGGGGGACCGCGGTGATACTGTTTTTCGGTGACCCATCCACCAGCTTGTCGCTGTAGGTCATATACACCAGGGTATTGCGTTTGGCATCGTAGAAGCGCACAACCTGCATGGTCTTGAATAGAATTGACGTGCGCTGCTTAAAGACCTCTTCCCCATCCCTCGACTGATTCAGAATGTCGCCGGGCAGGTTCACCGGTCCGGTCTGTCGGCAGGCGATCGAGGCATCGGAGGTGTCCTCGGCAATCCCCATGGCGCCGCCCATGCCGCCGGTCTTGGCCCGACTCAGGTAGCAGGTGACGCCCGGAACCGCGGGATCATCAAAGGCTTCGATCACCACCTTGTCATTCGGGCCAAGCACGCGGAATTTGGTGCTGACCTCCCCCAATTGCTCTGCCAGCAGGGGATTCTGGCAGAACAGAATCAAACATAGTGTCCATAGCGTTTTCGAATTCATGGTGCTGTTAATGTTGAATTGATTGTTGGCCGAGGCTTTTCGACAACCGCTGTTGTGGTTATTGGCTGCCGTTATGATACGCATTTTTCAGCAAAGTGTTTGGGGGTATTTTTACTGTCCGCTGGAGAAATCAATGCGAACCGTGTTTTATAAAACTCGGGCCGTTATAACTGACAGGCAGCGTGCTGAATTTCAGGACGGGAGGTGGTTGGAAAAAGCTACGTGCCTACCGGGATCATAAGGTAGGCACGTGGTAGATACCCCATCAAATCGAAATATTAGTGAGTTGTTATACCCCTTACAGGCAACTGCGTCCTACCGGTCTGCTGAGTCCGGCATAGCGGCAGGCCATCTTGGCGCCACCTGGAAACAGGCCTTCGATATAACGCTTGGTCCAGCGGCAATCATCTTTATCCTTGCACAGATTTCTAGCCAGGATAGGCATCTCCGGAGCAATGCCGTACTCTGCATAGAAACGATGCAGAAAATCGATCAGCAGCCAGTGTTCTTCTGTCAGGGTTACCCCATCGGCATCGGCGAGAGCCTCAGCAACGGCCGGGGTCCAGTCATCGAGCGTCAACAGATAGCCATCATCATCGACAGATATCAGGCGTCCTTCCACTTCAATAGGACGGCTTGCTTTCAGGTTTTCAGGAGAGGTGCGGGACGCTGAGTGTTCTAACCTCATAGTGGATCTCCTTTGGTGAATGCAGGTAGTTCTAATCTGTTTTTAACCGGAATCCACGGGCTGCTGGCGTTCACAAAGCGTAAGCTATTGGTTTTCCAGAGAAATCAATAGATCTCAGCTCTGCCCATGGATTGAGCGGGCGTAATTCTAACCGCTGGGGAAGCAATAGCTTGCGGTCTGTGCCGTCATAAACCCATGGATTCGGGTTTCTAGGTACTGCTTACTAAACAATAGCAGCAGATAATTCATGGTTACGCAATCCGGTTGATCTAGATCAACTCTTTTATACTTAAGAGATATTGAATATAGTCATATTTTATTAACTTCAACTAATCAATTCGGGTTACTGATTCGGCCCTGAAGTCATTGGTAAGAGAGTTTTCATGAGTGTCGATGAATTGGATACCAGACTTCTGGGTCATTTGAGTCTGCTCTACGGTGAGCAGCAGGCTGCAACGCTGTTACCAAAACTGCATGAGCTGATCGGTCGGCATATCGAGGTGCGGCAGGGCAAGCGCCTCGAAATACCCCGTTGGGATGAGAAGGACAGTGTGCTGATTTGCTATGGGGACAGCATTCAATATCCGGGGATGACCCCGTTGGCCTCCCTGAAACAGCTTTTGGACAGACGCCTGAAAGGTGTCTTCAGTATGGTACATGTGCTGCCCTTCTTCCCCTACAGTTCTGACGACGGTTTTTCAGTCTCCGACTTCCGCAGCGTCAATCCCGAGCTCGGGGATTGGCAGGATATCCGGGAGCTGGGTGAGAACTTCTCCCTGCTGTTCGATCTGGTGCTCAATCACATGTCACGGGAGCACCTCTGGTTCGTCAACTTTGTGCACGACGAGGAGCCCGGGCGTGACTATGTGGTCCAGGTATCCCCGGATGAGAATCTCTCCATGGTGGTGCGGCCACGCAGTACGCCTCTGTTGAGCCGGGTTCGTACGCCCCGTGGAATGCTCGATGTCTGGGCCACATTCAGCAATGATCAGATCGACCTGAACTATGCCAATCCGGAGGTACTGCTGGAGTTCATCGACATCCTGCTGGACTACATCCGGCGTGGCGCGCGGGCGGTGCGTCTGGATGCCGTCGCTTTTCTCTGGAAGGAGATCGGTACCAGCTGTATCCATCTGCCACAGACCCATGAAGTGATCAAACTCTTCAGAACTCTGCTCGATGTGCTTGAGCCCGGGGCGATTCTGTTAACGGAGACCAATGTCCCCCATCAGGAGAATATCAGCTATTTCGATCAGGGCGATGAGGCCAATATGGTCTATCAGTTCAGTCTGCCGCCACTGATTCTGCACGCCATCATGTGTCAGACCACCGAGTTCCTGGTGCCCTGGGCCCGCTCTCTGGAGCAGGAGAAGCTGCCTGAAGGCTGCACCTATCTGAATTTCACCGCCTCCCACGACGGGGTGGGGCTGCGTCCGCTTGAGGGTCTGGTGCCGGACGAAGATCTGGATGAGCTTTTGGATATGATGCGCAGGCGGGGTGGCTATGTCTCGATGCGCGCCACCACTGAGGGTCGGGACCGGCCCTATGAGCTGAATATCAGCTATTTCGATGCCTTTGCGGCCGAGGATGATGATGTGGATCCCTGGCACATCGCCCGCTACATGCTCTCTCAGACCCTGCCGCTTTCATTTCGGGGGATACCGGCGGTCTACATCAACGCCCTGGGAGCAACGCCGAACGATCCACTAGGGGTGGAGCGTACCGGCATGACCCGGAGCATCAATCGGCGCAAGTGGGACGGCGCCGAGCTCGAACGTTTGATCGACCTGCCGTTGACCGATGCGGGGCAGGTCTTCCCTGAGTATATTCGTCGACTGCGCATCCGCAGTGGGATCAAGGCGTTTCATCCGGATGCGCCACAGCGGGTGCTGGATATGCCGGATGGAATTCTCGGTCTGGAGCGGACCAGTCTGGATGGTGAGCAGCGGGTCTATGCCATCCACAATATGACCGGTGATCTGAGGTCGGTGGATATATCCGCGCTGGGCGGTGCCAGCCGGCGCTGGTTCGATGCCCTGCATCAGGTGGTGCCGGACATGGATGGTGACGGGGTGCGGTTTCGTCCCTATCAGACCGTCTGGTTGATGGCCAAGGGTTGAAACCCAAAGCTTTTGTAGCGACACAATTGGCCTGAGCGTTTGTGCGGCGAATGGTGGCGTGCCTGTTGATCTCAAGAAAAATTAGTCCGCAAATGAGCTCAAATAAGCGTCGCAAATTGTATTCGTGGTTGTGATTGTTTTACGGCCAGCGGTCTCCGTTCATGGTTTGAATCAATTACGCTAGACCGAATCGCTCAATCACAACCCTTTGCTGTTAGTCAGGTTCATTTGCGCACTCATAGATCTAACTCTTACCATCAGATCGTATCAGCGACTGATCCTGGCTCAACGGTTATCCTCGGCGACTGCCTGAAACAGCCGGTCTGTGAAATCGGGCATCGCCGAGAGTACCCGTTTCCAGTTGGGGATGAACGGGGCCTCCAGCGGGTTGTCGAGAAATGCCTGGCCCGCCTCGACGATGCTCTGCTGAAACACTTCGATCGCTTCCTCTTCCGCATGGCGGTTGAAGGCCAGGGCATTGAGTTTCGCATCGTGGTAGTACATCTCCACCATATCCAGAGCTTTGCGCAGATAGGCGGCCTTCAGGCTGCGGAAGAAGGCCTGGTTCATCTGAATCCCTTCGGTGGCCAGTTTCCGGTAGAAGGATTTGGCAATATCCCGGCTCATCTTCGCCAGTCCGCCGGTGCGATCCTCGGCGGAGAGATCCTGATGCTTGTGGTCGTATTGGTCGGCGATATCGACCTGGCAGATCTGATGATGGGAGATGTTGCGATAGACCTCCGACAACAGACCCACTTCCAATCCCCAGTCGCTGGGTATGCGTACCTGGGAGGCGAGATCACGACTCATGGCAAACTCGCCTGAAAGGGGATAGCGAAAACTGTCCATATACTCCAGATAGTCGAGCGGACCGACCATCAGTCTCAAGGCCCTTAGTAGCGGAGTGACAAACAGGCGGGTGACCCGTCCACTGAGTTTGTTCTCATTGACCCGGGCGTAGTAGCCCTTGGCATATTCAAAACTGAAGTTGGGATGGGCCAGGGGATAGAGCAGTCGTGCCGGCAGCTCCCTTGAGTAGGTGACGATATCGCAATCGTGCAGTCCGATTGCCTGCAGCTCTTCAATCGCCAGGGCATAGCCCATACAGAACCAGACATTGCGTCCCTTGCCCGGCTCCGGGGGGGATAGGTCGCGCTCCTGAAGTTCCGCATCCAGGCCTCTCAATCTTGGTCCATCCTGCCACAGCAGATGGGAGCGTTGGGGTAGCCGTGCAAAAAAATCCTGCGCCTTTTTGAATTCACTTTCTGTGGCCCGGTCAAGTCCGATGATGATGTGAGAGATGTAGCTGGCGTGTTGCAGTTCATCGATGATATGGCTGAGCGCGGGGCCGGTGAGTTCCGAATAGAGACTGGGAAGAATCAGTCCGATCGGCTTCTTGCTGGCAAAGCTGGAGAGCTCCTGCTCCATCTCTTCGAGGCGGCGCTCGGTGAGTTTGTGTAGCGTTGTGATATCCCCATGCTGGAAAAAGTCGGCCATTATCGCTCCTCAAATTGTTGTATCAGGTCCAGAAGCGCCTGGTTCCATCCGGCCGGTCCCGGTTCGTCGGTCACTTTGGTATCGGGTCGTTCCGGCAGTGTCATATGGCTGCCATCATGTTTGCGCACTATGATCGGGGTGTTTGCCGCCAACAACATCGCTCTATCGTTATCACTGTCACCCAAGGCGATGGTTCGGTTGATCTGCTTACCCTTGCTGCGCAGATGGTTGACGATATGAGTGACTGCCTGGCCTTTGTCGGTATCGCTCAACAGATGAAGAAAACGTCCCCCCTGCAGCAGTCTCATACCGGCAGATTCTGCCTTGCGTTGAAACCGTTTCAAGCTCTCCCGATCACCGCGCCAGAGCAGAGGTTCTGTTGCCAGCCGCTGTCGTGCCAGTTGTGCAGAGTCTCGATCCAGGCCGGTCTCCTCCATCACCTGTTCGTCGCTCATGTCTCCGAAACCGATAAAGTCAAAGTCAGGATCGGAACGGCAATCGACTAAAAAGTCGCGCATCATCAGATAGCCGGGTGGGGCAACCTGGGGTTCCTCGTTCGGGTAGATGATAACGGTGCCGTTCTCTGCCACCATCGGTCCATCCAGCTCAAGTTGTGCTCTATGGACGTTCAGCTCCGCATGGGTTTTGCTTGAGACCGGGATCACCGGAATCCGATTCTCTTTGAGTAGTTTTAGGGCAGGCAGCGCCGGACTGAAGTCGTAGCTATGATGGTCAAGCAGGGTACCGTCAAGATCGGTGAAGACCAGCCATCCGTCGATTGGACTCTGTGCTCTTTTGTGACCTGAAATGGGTATGATCGACACTTGATGTTCCAGCTCTATTGATCTGATGGTTCAGCATAGCGCTGTAGGATCAAAACAGAATGACTTGAGACAGCTCGAAGTGGATTTATGGAAGCTGAATTTTCGCTCATGACTAGGTAATTTTGCCTGTTTTCATTGTAGGCGGGATCTTGCATGATCCGCGAACTTGCAGTCAAAAAAGCAGTTTCTATGCCAAATTCAGGTTGGTGGCAAGGTTTAAGGTTTCCGGTCAGATCACTCCGCATCTTTCTACCAGAGTCGATTGGTTGCATATTGACAGGTCTGGGTAATCGGTGGGCTTGATCCAGTCACATAGTGCCGGGATGGCTCTGTCTCTTCAGGTAGAGATGCTCTAATTTGGTGCATGATTGTGGCAGGCTAACCAACACCGCTCCATGATAGGGCTGACAGCTCGCAGATCAGGATATCGGATCGAATGATCGATAGTCTGTTTAGATACGCGGCTCTTCAGTTCCCATTTGCTCTACTCGAAACCAGTGGAGAGTTGATGCTTGCTGTCAGGACAGTTATGCCGCTATCAATCCTCTACCTAGCATAATTGGCAAACTGGCTTGGCTGCTGTTTTTCCATTCACTCTCAACCAATTTAACTACAGCTCACCAGGGCAGGGGCCCTCAATTCATTTCGGCTCTTGTGCCTTTATCTGTCAGGGGGTGAGATAACCGGCATCGCTTTGTGATGGGCCGGTGTTGCAAACGTGCAGTCTGATTTAGGATCAGTATGAACGGTTTCTTTCTGCAGATAATGGTGTAGTATCTGCAACCTAGGATAGGTTCACAAATATGTAATAAAAGTCCAGATCCCCCGGTTTCCCGATCCTGGACCTTGGTCGAATCAGAAATGCTCGATCCAGTTCCGTGATCCATCCTCAGCAGTCGTTCTTGAGGATATACAGCAAAAAAATTTCACGTAGGGCAGTCGCCATATCGGCAAAAAACAACTCAGCACTAAAAAACCATAACAGCTGAATTCAATTGATACTGTGGAGAATCACACGATGAATCAAATGAAACAGAAGCTGCCAGGGATTGCTCTTATCGGTGCCTGCATGATGCTGCCAGCAACCGCATCGGCCTACAATTTCAGTGATGTTTTCGGTGGTGACGTGGATGTCAGCATCGGTGGCTATGCAAAACTCAGTGCCATGTGGACCGATACCGACAGCGGAACCATCGCTGGCGGAGCCGGCGGTGCGGGCAGGACTTTCTATCTGCCCTCTTCCATCCCGACGGGTGGCGATGACGGTGATGCGGTCTATGACATGACTGCGCGGGAGTCTCGCATCAATTTCAAGGCCAAGACAAAGGCTGGTGATCACACCCTTGGTGTTGTGATGGAGATGGATTTCCTGACCACCGGTTTCGGTAATGAGGCGGTGAGTAACAGTTATTCACCTCGCTTGAGACACTACCTTTTTACCTTCGATAACTGGCTGTTCGGCCAGACCTGGTCGACCTTCATGGATACCGGCGCGCTGCCCGATGCCTTGGACTTTCTGGGTGCACCGGAAGGTACGGTGTTTGTCAGGCAACCGATGATTCGTTATAGCCTGGGTAACGTCCAATTGGCTCTGGAGAATCCGGAAACTTTCACCGATACCGGTATCAGTGACGATAACGCACTGCCTGATCTGGCGGCAAACTACAGTATGAAAATGGGTTGGGGTCACCTGCGGGTCAACGGTCTGTTGCGTCAACTGAAAGTTGAGGATGGCGGCTCGGAAGAGACTACCACCGGATGGGGTCTGGGCGTCAGCGGCAAGATCAAAATCCTCGATACGGATGATATCCGCTTTGCGGTCAACTATGGCGATGGCATGGGCCGCTACACCAGTCTGGGTGTAGTCAGGGATGCGGTAGTCGATCCGGGTGATGGCGGTCTTGAGGCGGTCGAGTCCCTTGCCGGCTTTGTCGCCTATCGACATATGTGGAACAGCAAGTGGCGTTCAAACGTGATTCTCAGCCTGGTTGAGGTGGACAATCCCTCTTCCGCTCCGGGCAGTCTCAATGAGAGCGCCAACAGCATACAGGTCAACCTGATGTACAACCCGATCAAACCGGTGACTCTTGGTGTTATGTATCTGCATGGCTCGCTGGAGAAAGAGAGTGGTGACGAGGGTGAGTTGGACCGGCTGCAGTTCGCCGCCAAATACGCCTTCTGATCAGAAGCCTCCCTCAAATGACAGACCTTGCAGTGTCCGCTGCAAGGTCTGTTCTTATTAACACGACATACTTAGTCGCCGGGTTAATATCTACACTACACTGAAATTTCTATCGACTCTGAAAGGAGATGATGTGATGGCGAAGTTGTATGCAAAGCTGTTGATCAGCGGAGTGCTGCTGGTCTGGCTGAGTCTGACCGGCTGCTCTGTACAGGCGGCACGAATTACCATTCCTGACAGTTTCGAGTTTCTCGCCTTGGATGGTCAGGCAGTGGCTGGTTCCCTGCTCTCTCATCAGGCGCAGCTCGAGCTGCCAGAGGGTGAGCGTGAAATCACGCTTCGATACAAGGATGTGATCATCGATCCGGATCTGGGTTACGAAGCGGTCATCAATTCAAGACCCTTTATGGTCAGCCTGAATGTGAAATCCGGTGTCCACTATCGACTGGTCCCTGAGCCTGCCGCGTTTCAGGATAAACAGGCGTTCGCAAAAAATCCCCAGGTCACGATCAGCCGTGAGCCGGAAGCCTCAGCAAAACCGGTTGAGACTGCTGTGGTCAACACGACACCCCCAAAGGAGCCGCTGGCCGTCAATACGAAAGAGCAAGCGGATAAGTTACCCAAGGATGCGGGGGAGCGGTTGCGCTATTGGTGGCTCAAGGCGGATCAGGATACCCGCCAGTCATTCATGAGCTGGATCGTGGCCCGCTAGGGCCTGCAAGAGGCCCTGATGGCAGGGACGTTTTAAGAGTTGAGTTGGGTCTGTTCGATGAGGAAGTCGTAGCAGAGGTCACGAATCTCTTTTTCCGAACGGCACTTCATGGCGGCGCGGGGGTGTTGATTGAGATGGCCGCTGATGCCGTAGATATCATTGAAGCCCCACTCGATCTCTTCACGCAGTGGCACGAACTGCTCCTGAATCACCTTGTAGATGGGGCGAACATCGAACTTGGGATTCTTCAGGAAGTTGAGTAACAGCTCCAGGTTGCAGTTGCCGGCACCCCGGCCGATGCCGTTGATGGTGGCGTCGAGCAGGTTGACGCCGTCGATGATCGCCTGCTGGGTATTGGCAAAGGCAAGCTGCTGATTGTTGTGCGCATGGAAGCCCAGCTCCTTGCTCGGTGCGTGCTTCTTGTAGAGTTCAAGGTAGTCGGTTACCTGCTCCGAGTAGAAGGCGCCATAGCTGTCCACCAGGTAGAGGTAATCCAGTTCCGGCGCTTCTTCAACCTGATTCAGGGCCTCGATCAGATCGGTGCGAATGGCGGCGGAGCAGGCCATGATGTTGATGGTGGTTTCATAACCCAGGTCCTTGGAGCGTTTTACCAGATCCAGGCCCTTGTCGATGTCCGGTACATAGCAGGCAACCCGGGCCATGTCGAAGGGGCTTTGATCCCGTGGCTGCAGACTGTTGACGTCGACCCGGCCAATGTCGAACATGACAGCAACCAGTGGCCGATTCTCACACTCATGGGAGTCGATGACCATCTTCAGATCGTCGTCATCGCAGAAGTTCCACTTGCCATAGGCCTCACGAGTATACTCTTCGCTGACCATCAGCTTCTTACCCAGCTCGATCACGTCCACGCCGGATTCGCACGCCGCCCGGTAGACCGACTTCACGAACTCATCGGTGAAATGGTAGTTGTTGATCAGTCCACCATCGCGAATGGTGCAGTCCAGGACTTTGAGCTCTTTGCGAAACACGTCGGATTCCTCGTGGGCGGGTTGAATCCCCCATTCTAACGGATAGCAACTGAGTGAACTACGGCTGACAAGGGAAAATTAAGTATGAATTTATCTATAGTTTGTATTTGTCATCTCACGGTTCCAATTATGGCAAGGCCTCAGTTGCGGTTGAGGTTCGTTGAGTGTCGAGTCTCGCGCTCTCACGTAGCAGTCGCGCCGCCTGCTGCATGTTCTTCAGTGCCGGAATGGCCTCCTGCCATTGGCGGGTCTTCAGTCCGCAATCCGGATTGATCCAAAGCCGCTCGGCGGGAATGCGCTGTTGAGCCAGCTGAATCAGTTTAACCATACTCTCGATGCTCGGTATGTTGGGGGAGTGGATGTCATACACGCCAGGGCCGATATCGTTGGGGTATTCGTACGACTCGAAACCATCAAGCAACTCCATATCAGACCGGGAGGTCTCGATGGTGATGACATCCGCATCCATGGCGGCGATCGCTTCAATGATGTCGTTGAACTCGGAATAGCACATGTGGGTGTGAATCTGGGTCTTGTCCTGTACGCCGTTGGCGGTCAGACGGAAGGCATTGAGCGCCCAGTCGAGATAGTCGGGCCACTGCTTGCGTCGAAGTGGCAGACCTTCACGCAGAGCCGCCTCATCGATCTGGATAATTGCGGTTCCCGCCCGTTCCAGGGCAAGTACCTCGTCACGCAGGGCGAGCGCCAGCTGATTACAGGTCAGAGCGAGGGGTTGGTCGTCGCGCACGAAAGACCAGTTGAGCATGGTTACCGGGCCAGTCAACATGCCTTTCACCGGTCTGTTGGTGAGCGACTGGGCATAGCTGGTCCAGTGGGTGGTCATGTTGGATAGCCGTTGAATGTCACCATAGATGATCGGCGGTTTGACGCAGCGTGAGCCATAGGATTGAACCCAGCCGAAACGGGTGAAGGCAAAACCGCTGAGAAATTCAGCGAAATACTCAACCATGTCATTCCGCTCCGCCTCACCGTGCACCAGCACATCCAGGCCGATATCCTCCTGCTGCCGGATCGTCTGTGCAATCTCCTTCTGCATCGCGGCACGATAGTCGTCTCTGCCAAGGCGACCTTCCCGGTAGGCCTTTCTGTTTTGCCTTATCGTATTGGTTTGCGGAAACGAGCCGATGGTGGTGGTTGGATAGAGAGGCAGGTTTAAACGCTGCTGCTGAATGGCTCGACGGGTTGTGAAGCTGCTTTGGCGCTGCCCCATCTCTGTGGTGATTGCGGCCGTCCGTTGCATGATGCTCGGGATGTGAATCTGTTGTGATTCCGAGCGCCTCAGGATGGCTTGGGCATTGTCATTCAGTTGTCTAGTAACCGACCCTCGACCGTTGTTGAGCGCGCAAGCCAGGGTCTCAAGCTCTGATAGCTTCTGCCGTGCAAAACTGAGCCAGGATTTGAGCTCCCCATCGAGTTCGGTTTCGCTCGCCAGGTCCACCGGCACGTGGAGCAGGGAGCAGGAGGGGGCCAACCAGAGTCGATCACCGATACGCTGATGGATTGGTTCCAGCCAGTCCAGCAGTGCATTCAGATCGCACCGCCAGATATTCCTTCCGTCGATTACCCCAAGCGAGAGTCTCTTATGCTGCGGCAGCCAGTCGATGAT
>JAHRHW010000111.1 GCA_019100305.1 Candidatus Thiodiazotropha taylori
CATGGCGTTCAGTTCATCGCGGCTGTAGGTATCGCCTTCTGCGGTTCCCTGCACCTCGATGAATCCCTGCTTTTCATTCATCACCACATTCATGTCGGTTTCGGCGTTGGAGTCTTCCGCATAGTCCAGATCCAGTATCGGGGTACCCTGGTAGATACCCACCGAGACGGAGGCCACCATGCCCAGCAGTGGACTCTGTTCCAGCAGTCCGGCAGCACGGGTATGTTCTATTGCATCGACCAGGGCGACACAGGCTCCGGTGATGGAGGCGGTCCGGGTGCCGCCATCGGCCTGGATGACATCGCAATCCAGGGTGATGGTTCTTTCACCCAAGGCTTTCAGATCCACGGCGGCACGCAGCGAGCGTCCGATCAGTCGCTGTATCTCCTGGGTTCTGCCGCTCTGCTTGCCCCGGGCCGCTTCTCGACCCATGCGATCGGTGGTCGACCTGGGCAGCATGCCATACTCAGCGGTGATCCAGCCTTGACCGGCGCCTTTGAGAAATCTGGGTACCGATTCATCGACGCTGGCGGTACAGAGTACCTGGGTGTCGCCAAAGCAGACCAGAACGGATCCCTCTGCGTGCTTGGTGAAGTTGCGGGTGATGCTGATCTCTCTCAGCTGATCGGGTTGGCGTCCGGAAGGTCTCATGTCGCTCCTTAAGGGCTTGAAGGCTGTTGTGATTGTCGGGGGCGCTATTATGGTTGAATGATTTGGAGATGTCAGCCTAGTTGCTATTGACGGGGCAATCAAATGGTTCACGATGCGTGGTCGGTTTCAGCCGAGGCTTGCAGAAGGGGGAGATTCAGCTTCAAGTCAGCCTGAATTGATCTGAGCTTGAAATATCCTTGATCAGGTCAGCATGATCGTTGCCCGGACTGTTGACGGCGCGGCTGACCGGATAGTGATCCACTTCGCCGGACGGTGCCGCTTTCAACAGAGGCAGCAGTTGCTCCTTTTTCTGTACCTGGGGATCGAGCCAGCGGTCAAAATCCCCTGGTTTGAGAATGATCGGCATGCGGTCGTGAATCGGCGCCACATCCTGATTGGCTTCACCGACCAGGATGGTGCAGGAGTCGATCTCCCGGCCGGATTGATCCTGCCAGTGTTCATAGAGACCGGCCAGGGCGAACATCGGTTGGCTGGTTGGGCGGAAGCAGTAGGGTTGCTTGACGTTATTCTCTTTTTTCCACTCGTAAAAGCCGCTGCAGGGAATCAGGCAGCGTCGGTATTTGAAGGCGGCGCGGTAGGCCGGTTTGCTGTGAGCCGTCTCCGCCCGGGCGTTGATCGTTTTGTAGCCGATCTTTTCATCCTTGGCCCAAAAGGGGATCAGTCCCCAATGAAAACCGCTCAGCACTCGTGCTCCAGTCGGTGCCGCCACTGCGAGGATATCCTGGGAAGGTGCGATATTGTATCTGGGCTTGAGCTCGATGGTTGTGGCTTCCAGGGAGAAGTAGCCTTCAAGCTCATCCATCTTTACATCGAGGTAGAATCTGCCGCACATGGTGTTACAGGGCCCTAGCCTTTCCCCATGATCGATCCCAGAATGCCACGAATGATCTGCTTGCCCAGTCGGGAGCCGATCGCCCGGGCGATCGATTTGGCAAACGCTTCGCCTACACCCTGTCGTCTTGAACCGCCGCTGCGACTCTTGCTGCGCTTGGCCTGTTTCTCCTGCTCCTCGGATTTAGCCTGCTCCTCGCGACGTTTGATCAGCTCCTCTTCGCGTTTTTTCAACAGTTCATAGGCGGACTGCCGGTCGACCGTCTCGCCATACTTCGACTTCAATGGTGAGCGATCAATGATCTTTTTCCGTTCCGCCTCGCTGACCGGGCCGAACTGGGAGCGGGGTGGGGACATCAGGGTTTTCTCCACCATGCTCGGTACACCCTTCTCATCCAGGGTGGAGATCAGGGCCTCGCCGACTCCCAGGTTGCTGATCATCTCCTCGGTGTCGAAGGCCGGGTTTTCGCGGAAGGTCTGTGCCGCCGCTTTTACCGCTTTTCTGTCCTTCGGGGTGAACGCCCGCAGAGCGTGCTGGATGCGGTTACCCAGCTGACCGATGACCTGATCCGGTACGTCGTTGGGGTACTGGGTGACAAAAAATACCCCGACCCCTTTGGAGCGGATCAACCGTACCACCTGGGTGATCTTCTCCAGCAGCGCCTTCGGCGCATGGCTGAACAGCAGGTGGGCTTCGTCGAAAAAGAACACCAGCTTCGGCAGATCCGCATCGCCCCGTTCCGGCAGCTCTTCCATCAATTCGGAGAGCAGCCAGAGCAGAAAGGTGGCGTAGATACGGGGTGAGTGATAGAGGGTGGTAGCATCGAGAATGCTCACCACACCGCGGCCGGAAAAGTCGTTCTGCATCAGATCCTCGATGTGCAGCGCCGGTTCGCCGAAGAAGATCTCCCCGCCAGCCTCTTCAAGGGTCAGCAGCCGTCGCAGAATCGCCGTCACGCTCTGTCGGGAGACCCGGCCATAGTCCCGTTCCAGATCCTTGGCATTGTCCGCAACCCAGTTCAGCATGGCGCGCAGATCCTTCAGGTCAAGCAGCAGCAACCCTTCATCGTCCGCCAGGCTGAAGGCGATCTGCAGTACGCCCTCCTGGGTTTCGTTGAGTTCCAGCAGATTGGCCAGCAGGGTCGGGCCCATCTCTGAGACTGTGGTACGAACCGAATGTCCCTGTTTGCCGAACACATCCCAGAAGAGCACCGGGCAGGGCTCGAAGTCGTGTGCTTCGATCTTGATATAGTCGAGCCGTTCGGTGATTTTCGGGTGGGACTTGCCGGCGCCGGCAAGACCGGAGAGATCCCCTTTTACATCTGCGGTGAATACCGGTACGCCGAGGCGGGAGAAGGATTCCGCCAGGACTTGCAGGGTTACGGTTTTACCGGTTCCTGTGGCCCCGGTGATCAGGCCGTGACGGTTCGCCATCCCGGCGTTGAGCACGATCTGCCGATCACCATTGCCGCCGAGCAGAATGTTATTGTTTGTCATGTTGCTGGTCCTGATATAGTTGACAAAGATTTACCTTCAGTACTGGTCTATCTTCGGGTTTGGGGTAGACTCTGTGAAGCATACCGCCATCGGGAATCGCTATACTTATACGCTGATGACAATTCATTGATCAAGCGGGATCGCAATTTCTTAATGGCTCAACAACGACAACCTTGTGGATCACGGGGGAAATAACAATGATGGAATTGGTGCAACAACTGGTATCGGGTGCCGGTGTCAGTCAGGAGCAGGCAGAGGGTGGCGCCGGTCTGCTGTTCGGTCTGGTGAAAGATCAACTCTCTTCGGGGGACTTCAGTCAGGTCAGCAGCGCGATCCCCGGGATCGAATCTCTGATCGATGCCGCCCCCAGTGAAGACTCTGGTGGTTTGGGCGGCTTGCTTGGTGGTGTGGCCTCAGCAATCGGTGGTGATCAGCTGGGTAACATGGCTTCGCTGGCGAGCGGTTTCTCCAAACTCGATCTGGATGCGGGGATGATCGGTAAGTTCGTACCGATCGTACTCTCATTTCTGCAATCACAAGGTGGCGACGGGCTCTCCGACCTGGTAGCCAAGGTTCTGCAAGGGGATTGAGGAACAGCTCATGCGCTGGCGTGGACAAAGACAAAGCGGCAATGTGGAAGATCGCCGGGGAATGCGTTCCCCTTCACCCATGGGCTTGGGTGGCGGCGGTGGTGGACTGCTCAATCTGCTGCCGATGGTGTTCAAACTGTTTGGCGTCAAAGGCGGCATCGTCGCGGTCCTGGCAATCGGTGCCTATGGTCTGCTGAGCGGTAATCTCGGCAGCATGCTGGGTGGTGGCTCCGGTGGTGAGAATCTCTCCACCGGTGGCGGTCAGCCGGTCAAGCAGAGTGCCCAAGAGCAGGAGCTGGTGCAGTTCGTCTCGGTGGTATTGGCGGATACGGAAGATACCTGGCATCAGCTGTTCCGCAAGATGGGTTCGACATACGAGGAGCCCAATCTGGTGCTGTTCCGTGGTGCCACCAAGACAGCCTGCGGATTCGGTCAGGCGGCCATGGGCCCTTTCTACTGTCCGGGGGATCACAAAGTCTATATTGACCTCAGCTTTTTTGATGATCTGAAAAAACGCTTCAAGGCGCCGGGTGATTTCGCCCAGGCCTATGTGATTGCCCATGAAGTGGGTCACCATGTGCAGACCCTGCTGGGGATCTCGCAAAAGGTGCATAAGGCAAAGGCGTCACTGAGTAAAGTGGAGGGCAACAAGTTGTCGGTTCGTCAGGAGTTGCAGGCAGACTGTTTTGCCGGAATCTGGGCCTTCAATGCCGATCGCTCGCGTCAGTTGCTGGAGTCCGGGGATATCGAAGAGGGGCTGACCGCTGCCAGTGCGATCGGTGATGATCGACTGCAGAAGCAGTCCAAGGGGTATGTCAGTCCGGACTCCTTTACCCATGGAAGTTCAGCCCAGCGTGTGAAGTGGTTTCAGGTGGGCTTTAAGCACGGTGACCTGAAAAAGTGTGATACTTTTGCGGTGACCCAGTTGTAACCGGTTACCCGGTAGTAGATGAGGAGTGGATGAAATGGGGATAATTTCTTGGGTGATCCTTGGGCTGATTGCCGGCGCGCTGGCCAAATGGCTGATGCCGGGCAAGGATGGCGGCGGCATTTTCATTACCATGCTGCTGGGTATCGCCGGCGCCCTGGTGGGCGGTTACATCGGTGAGTTTCTGGGGATCGGCAACTCGGGCGGATTGAGTCTCAGCAATATCCTCACTGCCACGGCAGGCGCCTTCCTGATTCTTTTTGCCTATCGGCTGGTCAAGCAGTCGGGGGGTGATTCGGCTAAGGAGTCGAGCGGGGAAGAGTGATCTGGCGAGCGGCTTGAGCTGAAAGCTTCAGCTCACTCCTCATCCAGGTCGTCGACCATCTTGCGCAGATCCTCGATCGCCTGGCTGACATCGGCACTCTCTTCGGGGTGATCCAGGATACCCCGGTTCTGTCTCGCCAATGACATACTGAAATCGGTAGGCGCCAGCTTGGCCTCACTGTCCCGCCAGCGCAGGGCAACCACCGTGACGTTATCACTCTCAGGGTTACTTTTTGTCTCCGCCTGTTGAGCAAGATCACTGATGTTGTTCAGCAGTGGAGCGCTGTTTTTATACAGGTTGTCCACCATCGGCCGTTCCGGCAGAGGTCCCCAGAAGCCATCGCTGCAGAGCAACACCACATCACCCTTTTTCAGATCGTGGGGGCCACTGAGTTCGGCAACCGGTCGGTTGCTGTTGCCACCCAGGCAGCGGGTGACGTAGTTGCGGAATTTGTGGGTATGCACCTGCGCCGCTGAGATCAGGCCCTGCTGCCGCAGATGTTCCACATAGGAGTGGTCGTCGGTGCGCAGGTGGATCACGCCATCACGCATGATATAGAGACGGCTGTCGCCGATGTGCGCCCAGTAGGCGGAGTCTTCCTGTACCAGGCAGAGCACGCCGGTTGTACGGGGTTCTATAGGTGGTTCCTGTCGATCGCCGAAGGCGGTGATCTGCTGGTGGCTCATCTCCATCAGACCGGAGAGAAAAAAACGTGGATTGGAGATTGGCTTGCGACTGGTGAGGAACGCCTTGCGCGCGTTATCCATGAGGATCTGCGCGGCCATCTCTCCTTTGGGGTGACCGCCCATACCGTCGGCCAGGGCCAGCAGAATGGCATCCGGAGCCTCCATCACCAGACAGCGATCCTGGTTCATGGAACGATTGCCGATCAGGCTGCATTGGGCTGTTTCATACTTCATGAAATCGCCCTCTTCTCATCGAACAGCTCGGAGAGCGAACTTTCGGATTCGATCGGATTGTTGCTTTGCAGGGCATCCAGCAGTTCCCGGGCATTTTGCGGACGTTTCTCGTAGCCGATCTCCATCGCCCAGTCGATCGCTTCCAGCATTGCGGCGGGGTAGCGTCGGCGATAGATGCGTGCTGCGGGTTTCAGCTTCTCTTTGGCGTGTCGTTCGATCGCCGAGGGAGGTGCCTTGCCGTCGAGACAGGCGCGCATGCTGGCGCCGATGGCATACACATCGCTCCAGGGGCCGACATTACCGGATTGGTAGTACTGCTCGACCGGGGAGAAGCCGGTGGTCACCACCCGGCCGGTGCGGGTACCTTCATTCTGCACTTCATGCACCGCGCCGAAATCGAGCAGCAGCGGATTGCCCCCGGTGCGCAGATGAATGTTGCTCGGCTTGATGTCGAGATGCAGCAGATTGCGCGAATGGATCTGGCTCAGCGCATCGAGGATCGGTGGAAATACCGTCATGATGAAGCGGGTACTCAGACTGCCGCTGCGCTTCTTGATGTAGCTGGCCAGATTCTTGCCTCGTTCGTGGTCCATCACCAGATAGCCGGTGTTGTTGGCCAGGAAGAAGCCTCTCACCTGTACAATATTGGGATGGCGCAGTGAGGCCAGCACCTTCGCCTCCTGATAGAACAGGCGCAGACTGCGGTTGAAGTTGTCGACCTGTTTATCCTCAAGGGGCACCACCTTGCCGTTGCTGGCCCGGCGGGCGAGCTTTTTCGGCAGGAACTCCTTGATGATCACCTCATCCTGGGTGTCTTCATCCTCAGCAAGATAGATCAGACTGAAGCCGCCGCTGGCGACCACTTTCATGATGACATAGCAGTCAATTTCAGTGCCTTCCGGCATGCTGTCTCGAAGCTTATCCATTCAGGTTTGTCTCGGCTGGTTTGCTATCCATCATCTCACTGATTATAAGGCCTTTTAATAGAATTACTCCTATTCTCACCGGATTTGTGGCCTGCCGGTCGGTAAAAAAGTGATTTTCATCAAAAAATGCTTATGCGGCGGGAGACAGACAACACCCAGCGATAGCGTCCAGTTCCAGATAGCGGCCCATTCGTTGAAATCTGAAATCTTTTACCGTCGAAAGGTGATTTTTTTAACCCAAATCACAGCAGATCGCTTATGATAGATGAGTTACGACCGCTTGGCAGGGTGCCGTTCAAAGCCGCTGGATCCGTGCAAACCGATCCGGCAGAGCCCGGCCCAGGCTACCCGCCGAATCAACCAGAAAGATCAGGCAAACCAATATGATCAGCAGTATGACCGCCTTCGCAAGGGAAGAGTATCGAGGTGAACTGGGCAATATGAGTTGGGAGATCCGCTCAGTCAATCACCGCTACCTGGAGGCATTTCTGCGTTTGCCTGAAGAGCTCAGGGCGTTGGAGCCGAGCATCAGGGAGCGTCTCAACACTCGCCTTGGTCGGGGAAAACTCGATGTCAGCCTGAAGTACAAAGCGGGCGGCGGGGGCGATGCCAACTTGTGCATCAATCAGCGACTGGTCGAGCAGTTGATCGATGCAGATCAGCAGCTGGCCGGGATGGTCGAACTGGATCCGAGCATGCGCTCCGGCGATCTGTTGCGCTGGCCTGGTGTACTGGAGGAGGAAGAGCGGGACTACACGCCGGTCAAGGTGCAGGCGATGCAGCTTCTGGAGACCACCCTCGACAGCCTGATCGACAACCGCTTGCGGGAAGGGCAGCGGCTGGGTGCGATCATCGCTTTGCGCTGCGACGCCCTGGCCTCGGAAGTGGGTCGGGTGAGGGGCTTGATGCCTGATGTACTGGAGGCGGTGCGCAGCCGGATCAAAGACCGCCTCAATGAAGTCATGGAAGAGCTGGATGAATCCCGGGTCGAGCAGGAGATGGTCCTGTTGGCTCAACGGCTCGATGTGGATGAAGAGCTGGATCGTCTCGAAACCCACATCGAAGAGGTAAGGCGGGTGCTGGAATCCGATGAGCCGATCGGACGGCGGCTCGATTTTCTGATGCAGGAACTCAACCGGGAAGCCAATACGCTCACCTCCAAATCGAACAGTGTCGAAGTCACCCGTTCGGCGGTGGAGATGAAGGTGCTGATCGAACAGATGCGCGAGCAGGTACAGAATTTAGAGTAGTACGCTTTCTCTTTCGGCAATGGTTTAGCGCAACGCTGCAAAGTCCTTGGAAGGTTAACCTTAGATCCATCCGGATAGGTAGTTGGTTGAATCCTTGTTTCTCGCAGAGGTCAATTGGAATGGCAGAGTGCCTGAATGGTTCGGGCAAAACTGGTTACATTAAAGCGATGCGGATAAGGTTTGGCTGAGAGTGATCTATTTCCTTTAGGAATTGCGTGTTTTCTTTGTTACATCAACTGCCTATTATCTCTCTAACAGTTAAGTTTTAATCGATTTGTTCTCTGGCGACAGTATGTGAATTGAACTTCACATCAGCTCGATTGATGAACTGACCAGATCCCAATCAATCTTGCCAGCAGATCAATATGAACGAACGGTTATGTTTACTCTTGGGTTGGACTCTATCGACCGATTGACTCAGAGAGCATGCCAACGGAGAGACCACAGTCATGCTCAACAAACCTCTACGTCTTACCAAACAACCAAGAATAAGTGACGAAGCAGCATTGGTACGTGATGCGCTGATCGAGCATGGTCTTGAAACCCCGATGTTTGATAATGGCTTGAGCCAGGACCAGAAGTACGATCGCATCCGGGATCTGATGAGCGACGTGATGCAAACACTTGGCCTCGATCTGTCAGACGATAGCTTGACTGAAACGCCTCATCGAATTGCCAAGATGTATATTCATGAGATCTTTTCCGGTCTCGACTACAGCCACTTCCCCAAGATCACTCTGATCGAAAACAAGATGGGTTCGGATGAGATGATCTCGGTCGGGGAGATCAATCTGACCAGTACCTGTGAACACCACTTCATCACCATTGACGGTAAGGTAAAGGTGGCCTATCTACCCTCGGCAAGCCTGATCGGTCTGTCTAAGATCAATCGGATCGTGCGTTTTTTTGCACAGCGGCCCCAGGTACAGGAGCGTCTAACCCGGCAGATACTGGTTGCTCTGCAGACGCTGCTGGATACTGAGGATGTAGCAGTCATGATCGAAGCGACCCACTATTGCGTCAAAGCACGAGGCGTTATGGACAGCAACTCCTTTACTACCACCAAGGCCCTTGCCGGTTGCTTCAAACAAGACGCCGCAGTCAGGGCAGAATTCCTGTCTTGATAAGAGCTTATCGTAGTCTTTGCCATTAGTGTCACTGATTGGCCGTTGCCACCGTATTAATTTGGCTGTGAGATCGTTGAGATGAAAGAGTCTGTCTTTTTGCGTGGAAAAGGGGTCGCTTTCTATACACCCGAGACCGTTCTGGTGGCAGGGGCAACCGGTGGTGTCGGCAAGGCGCTGACAGAAGCTGTTGCAAAACAATACCCTGATGCCACCCTGATTAGACTGGCCAGAGATACGGCTCAATTAGTCAAGTTAAAAACTCTGACAATCGATCTAGAGTTCGATCTACTCAATGAATCGATCATCAGCCAGGCAATTAATCAGATTAAAGCAAGCAGTATTGATCTGGCTTTCATTGCAACCGGTTTTTTACATGATCAGCACTTTAAGCCGGAAAAAACCTTCAAAAGTTTGACCTCAGACCATCTGTTATACGCCTACCAAGCAAACGCGATCGGGCCTGCGCTGCTGTGTAAACATCTGATACCCAGGATGAATGATCAACAGATCAGCCGAATCGGTATATTGTCTGCTCGTGTCGGTAGTATCAGTGACAACCGATTGGGTGGTTGGCACGCCTATCGTTCCAGCAAGGCAGCCCTGAATATGCTGATCAAGAACTTTGCGATCGAGCTGGGGTATAAACGCCGGCAACTGGTCATAGTCGGATTGCAGCCGGGAACCACAGATACTCAACTGTCTGCACCTTTTCAGGCCAGCGTCCCGGATGGCCAATTGCAGACAACGCAATACACAGCCGAACAGTTACTGAAAGTGATGAGTTGTTTGACGATGGAGGATTCGGGAAAGTTGTTCGATTTCCTGGGACTTCCATTCGAGCCCTGATCATACGTTTGTATCGAATACGGGATCACTGGCTCAGCAGAGGCTTGTTACTCCATACCCCGTCTGCTCAGCCACTGTTGCATAGCTGGTCGATGCTTGAGGAATTTACCATACAGCCATTCCAGGAAAGTACCAGCAGGCTTCCATTGTGCAACATAACCCAGCATTTTCAGACCCGGTAATGTTCGCCAGATTGCAGCGAACGCTTCGGCGCCTGAGATGATCTCACCATCGGGCTGTTGGACATGCAGACGTTCCAACAGCTGTTCCTTCGCGATAGGCAGAGTGGAACAACCCTCGATCTTCATGAAATTAATAGTTTGTTTGCTATCCAGCCGTTTTAGAAGGTCGATCTCTGTTCGGCAAAGTGGGCATTCTGAATCGTACCAGACGCGCAGTCGCTGAGATCGACCTGTCTGTTTACCTGGCAGGGCTTGCTTTAGGCTCATATGTTCCTGATGGGGCCAAATGAGTTTTCGCCCCGATCGTGCCAGTCGATCATCATCTGGTTGATCTGCGATGAGTCGCCCTTAAGATAGCGCCAGCTCTTGTCACTCTGAGTACTGCTGGCTTTTGACGCCGGGCAACCGTGAGCGGCCATCGTCTTGTGGTGGTCATAGGCTACTCCGGCGTTAGCCGTGCCAGAGGGTTGGCTGTAACTTAAAAAGGCATAGGTCACTATGGTCACGAAGAGTACGGTTTTCATATCGATAACCTCTTGGGTCTGATGGTGGTTGCCGTAGGCCTGCTTAGTGTATAATCCCGTTTGCAAACGTTGCCGGGTAGGGTATTTCAACACTGCCCGGCAATGCCTGATTCGTGCATCGGTTCTACTTCACAAGAGAGCGATAGCTGTGCCATGTGGCATAACCCAGGATCGGGAAGAGCACAGCAAAGCCAACAAAAGCGGTCATCACGCCAACGACCGTCATCGCAACAATGATCACCGCCCACAAAGCCATCGTCGCTGGGTTGTGAGTAACGGCCCGGTAGCTGGTCTGCATGGCGGTGATGAAATCAACATCCTTATCCAGAATGGCTGGAATGGCGACTGCGCTGATGACAAACACTGAAGTTACCAGCAGAAAACCAATGCCAACGAAGTAGCTCATGGTGATCCAGCCCTCTGCGCTGCTGAACAGACTTGTGTAGGCTTCGATGCTTGGCGTGAGTGTGCTGAACTTGACCGCAAAC
>JAHRHW010000112.1 GCA_019100305.1 Candidatus Thiodiazotropha taylori
TGTCCAGCCATTGGGAAAACAGCAGGGTAAGCATCGCCAGCATCAGCACCCATGCCGCAATGATCATCCAACGACCAAAATTTTGTTGTTCACTCATAAACTGGATAGACCGTTTGCACACTCATTTGTTTGGTCTGGATAACCTTATCTATTTCACCCTGTTTTACCGACCTAGGGGACCACAGGTTAAACAGGCAAAAGATCAGCCGGACCACCTTCGGACTGACCCACACTCAAAACATAAGGCGGCTTTTTGCAATTTCAACCAGCAGCAGACCACCTCCCAGACTTTAAAATAAAGTCTTGATGCGCATAAGAGTAGCCTGGGAGGGAGGGTGTCCAGCTGCCAGAATGCAGCTGGACAGATCTATCGATAAGCGGCAGGCGATGACTCCAGACAGACCACCTGCCGCCTGATAGCAAGCCTGATTCTATCGACGATACCCTCTGTCAGGTGACTGTGAACGCATTTTGCTCGTGAAGTGTTGCCGATAGTAAGCCAATGCACTGTTACCGTTTGCCGCAACATCGAAGACCTTCCAGCCAGATTCGCTGCGATAGAAACGAAAATCGATATTGGCCGGGTAACCACCCGCCTGCAGGATACCAACGCGCACCTTCACTTCATTTCGACCTGACGACCTGGGACGATAGAAGCGTACATCCTGATTGTTGTAATCACCCAACCGCTTCGCCAGGGTGCCCAGTAACAGCTCTTTGACCTGCTGACCAAGCTCCGCTTTCTGATGCTCAGTCATATAACGCTTCATAGGACCAGCCGCCCAATCGGCCATATAGTCAAAATCGAAATAGGGGGCGATCTCTGTTTCCAGAAATGCCGCAATATTCTGAGGGTTTGGTTGATCTGATTGACGCATGAATTTGAGTAGCTTGGTCACCCCTTCTCGCAGAATCATCCCTGGACCCACTTCTTGCTGCATTGCTGCAACTCCGCCTCGGTAGGCTGGTGAATGACCATAACCTGGCATTGCCTGAACACCACTTGACAACAGCATGCCGAATGCCGCCAAACATATCAGGGTTCTCTTCATAATTATCCTCCGGTGGTAGTTTGAGATCATCTTTGTGACCTGATGGCAGGTTGCCTAGTCGACCTGCCAAAATCAAGTATTTTTAGCTCGAATTGATAACTCATAAAACATGTATTCGCTAATATTATTAAGGTCCTGCCATGAATTCGAGAGACGAATCCAATGGGTAATATTTGTCAGTGATTATTGATGGATGAACTTAACCTTGAGTGGCTCCAGGTACCGATTATCAAAACCGCCCGCGAATCACTCATCACATCACCCGCAAAGGGGCTAATGAGAAGAGTGAACTCCATCTTGAAGCAGCAACTGTGCATGCTAAGGATCCACTCACAACTGACCATCTCAATCACAGCTGCATGAATCGTGTTGACTGGGCCTGGAACGGATAGGCAATCAGCCTTACCGCATGGCCCACCAGTTCCGGAATGCGGCTCGAACCGCTGTAGCCTGGGTAGACATCCACCAAACGATGCCCCATACGTCATAACATAGGGTTCAGCTTTGAGGCTTGTTGACGTCAATAGGCCTCTCAGAGAGAGCAAGTGTTAAAAGAGTTGCGCCAACGATCAATCCTGGATGGCTTGCAGGACAATAAAAATACCTCGCTGACGTTGAGGTTTAGTTTCTAAAAAAACAGCTTACAACCGACCCCGGCACCTCAGAACAACCCTTTCAGTGCTTGACCAGATCTCCCTTAAAGTCCTGAAATTGTTAATTTGTCGGCAAATACCTACCTTACACCGACACATATCGCAAATCTCATCCCGAATTCACTACATTGGAGAATCAATGCGTTTATACTCACAGCATAACCCTAAGGCAATGGAGGCCTTATTATCCAAACATGGTAGTATTAAGCTCTGTCCAGCGAGTTACCCTGCAGTAGACTCGAGGATGGGGCTTAGCCAGGGACCGGGGGTTACAACTCCTCTCCTGCCGTGCTTTTGATTTCAGCATGCAGGCAGAGGCCGACCATAAGAGTAGCCGTAGATTTATTTGAAGCAATGTATCAGGGAACGTCAATGCCAGGACAACTCCGGATCCTCATCATTGAAGGATCCGAACGCATATATGGATTTATATGCCAGGCGCTTCGTCGCAAGGATCTCAATATCCTGACCCGACGCATCGAAACCCGTGAGGCACTGACACAGGCACTGGAACAGGGCGAATGGGAGCTGATTCTCTCCAACACCGACAACCCTGGCTTCAATCCCGAAGATGCACTGAAACTGCTAAGCGCCAGGCAACTGGATATCCCGCTTATTCTGGTCTCTGACAGTATTGGCGAAGAGAAGGTGGCCTCACTGCTCAAAGCAGGCGCCAATGACTACATCAACCTCAACAATCTGGCCCGTCTGGTACCTGCTGTTGTTCGGGAACTGAAAGAGGCTGCGGTACGTCGCGAGGCGGAAAAGACCAAACAGGCCCTGCGACGCAGTGAAAACCGCTACCGTCAACTGGTGGACCACTCCCCAACTCCCATACTATTACTGCAGAATGAGAGGATTGTTTTTCTAAACGAAGCGGCCAACCAGGCACTGGCAGCCTCACTGGATCACCCCTTGATCAATAGACCGGCAGATGAACTGTTCATCGAAGCCCCCTCCACATTACTGAATTCCCGATCCAGCAAAACCAATACAGAACCGGACGAACAACCACTGCAAACCACCCTAAAGCGGGCGGACGGCAATACCATACAGGCTGAGGTATTCATCAGTCCGGTTGAATATGAAGGAGCCCCAGCCATACAGCTGGTGTTTACCGACATCACCAACCGCAAGGAGTCGGACGCCAAGCTACAGCAGGCCGCACAAATCATCGAACACACCATGGAAGCGGTGCTGATTACCGATATCGACGGAACCATTGAATCGGCCAATCCCGCATTTTCCGAGATCACCGGTTATAGCCAGGCGGAGATCATCAGCAAACATCCAAGGCAGTTGATATCAGCCAAACACAGCCCGGAGTTTCTCAGCGAACTCTGGGATCACGTAAGATCCACCGGCTCATGGCGGGGCGAGTTGTGGAACCAGCGCAAGAACGGTGAGCTATATCCGGTATGGATGACCATCAGCTGCGTTCGTGACCAACAGGGACAGGCACTCCACTATGTGATGGTCTTCTCCGACATCACCAGCCTGAAGCAGACCCAGAGTCAGCTCGAACATCTGGCCCATCACGACTCATTGACCAACCTGCCAAACCGGCTGCTGTTCGAGGACAGACTGGAACACGCCCTGGCACAGGCCAAACGTCAGAAGAGACAGCTTGCGGTGCTGTTTCTGGATCTGGATCGGTTCAAGAACATCAATGACAGTCTCGGCCACGCCATGGGTGACGAACTGCTCAAAGAGGTCGCCAAACGACTGCAGAACATTTTACGGGACGATGATACTGCAGCCCGTCTGGGTGGCGATGAATTCACCGTGCTGGTGGAGAATCTGGAAGATCCCAGCCAGGCCGCCGTGGTGGCAGCCAAGATCCAGGACAAGTTCAAGGCCCCATTCAAGATTGCCGGTCGGGAACTGCATGTGACTGCCAGTATCGGTATCAGCATCTTTCCTGAAGATGGCAAGGATGTGGCCGACCTGACCAAGAATGCCGACGCAGCGATGTATCAAGCCAAAGAGCAGGGACGCAACAACTACCGATACTACACCTCTGAACTGACCCGCAGCGCCTTCGAGCGGCTGCTTTTGGAGACCGAGCTACGCAGCGCCCTCAAAGAGGATCAGCTGCTGCTCTACTATCAACCGCAGATCTCGCTGAAAAATGGTGAGATGACCGGTGCCGAAGCGCTGCTTCGCTGGCACCATCCACGCTTGGGCATCATTCCTCCGGCCCGCTTCATTCCCTTGGCCGAGGAGTCGGGCCTGATCCATGAGATTGGCAACTGGGTATTGAGCGAGGCCTGCCAGCAGACCCGTTACCTCTATAAACAGGGCATTTTCCAGGGACGCATGGCGATCAACCTGTCAGTCCGGCAGATCATGCAGACTGATCTGATCCTGCGATTCGAGCAGATCATTGCCGAGTCGGGCTGTCCGCCGGATATGCTGCAACTTGAGGTCACCGAAGGTATCTTCATGGGGCAGATGAAGAACTCCGTACCGGTACTGGACGTTTTCAAAAAGCTTGGGGTATCGATTGCCATCGACGACTTCGGCACAGGCTACTCCTCCCTCTCCTATCTGAAGCAGCTGCCGATCGACAAGCTCAAGATCGACCGCTCCTTCATCCGCGACATGCCCCATGACAGCGATGCAGTTGCGATTACACAGGCAATTATTTCTCTAGGTAAAAACCTGGGATTGAGAATCACAGCCGAAGGCATCGAGACGATGGCACAGCAATCCCTGCTGCAAAAGATGGGCTGCCAGGAGGGCCAGGGATATCTCTACAGCCCACCGGTCCCCGGCGAGATCTTCGAACAGATGCTGATGGAAGGCAGCAGAACCTTTCATCACCACTTCTCCAACTACGGCAGTTGAGTCGCCAGCCCAGGACTGGGCATCGAAGACGGGACGCCAGCCGATCGCAACACAGTGGCAGCAAGCTGTCACACTCTATCTACTGCAAGAATAACCCCGGAAGCTACATCGCAGAACGAGCTTGATGCAACCTCTAGCGGCCTACAGGAGATAACCAAGGAGAACATCAACGACACTACAGAGGTAGCTAACCGTCAGTATGCGATTAATATCTCTAACTACGGCTATGCGCAGATTAGTCAGAGGCAGGAACAACTCTGAATCCATTATCAGTAATTTAAATCCCGCGCCGCCAGGTGCTGAAATAAGGTTCACGAAAAGCCTGCTATATTGATATTGCTGAACTCTGTTTAATTTCTTCCACTTGGGCACAGGAGACCGATATGTCTGTCGGCAGTCAGGGCAACCTAGTAACCGAACTAGAGGAGAAAATTAAAAAACTGGAAAAGGAAAACCGCCGCCTGAAAGAGGCACAAGTTGAGATCAATACCGCCAAAGAACTCTATTTGCATATTTTTCAGGAGTTTCCGGCTCTTATCTGGCGAGCAAATACTGAAAAGCTCTGTGATTATTTCAATACAACCTGGCTGAATTTAACCGGAAGATCCATGGAACAGGAGTATGGTAATGGCTGGGCCGAGGGAGTCCACCCTGATGATGTGGATAGATGCATCGAAATTTACGTCTCACATTTTGACCGCCGAGAACCCTTTTCAATGGAGTATCGCCTAAAAAACCGCCAAGGCGAATATCGCTGGATATTGGATTACGGCAGACCCTATTATGATCTAGATGGATCATTCCTCGGCTATATTGGATCCTGTTACGACATAACGGAAAGCAGAAGAAATGAACAACGGCTGGAAAAACTTTCGACTACAGATGCATTAACCAAAATATACAATCGTTACAAACTCGATACCGTACTTAGCGATGAAATAATCCGATCGAAACGTTATGGTCATGCACTATCCCTAATTATAATGGATATCGATGATTTCAAAATGGTAAACGACACGCATGGTCATCACACAGGTGACCTATTGTTGAAAAACATCGCCCAAATCTTGCAGAACAATATCAGAGAAGCCGACACCCTGGGGCGCTGGGGTGGTGAAGAGTTTATGGTTATCTGTCCCGATACCGATTTGAATGGCTCCACTCTTCTGGCAGACAAGCTCAGAACAGCAATCGAGGGATATGAACTTCCCCATGTGACTTCGAAAACCGCAAGCTTTGGCGTAGCCAGTTTCAATACAGGTGATGAATGCATTGATTTGGTCAAACGTGCAGATTCAGCATTGTATTCTGCAAAGAACGGCGGAAAAAATCGGGTTGAAGCCGAGATCAGATGAAACAAACTAAATAACAACGACACATAATAATATTTAACTTGTAGACACTCCCTAACCCCAATTGATACCAGATAAAAATCCAAACGAATATCGAATAGGGAGGGAATACCACCCTGCGGTCAAATAAATTTACCTAACAATTCAAGGGGATCGTAAATATTGGGATCGTATTAATCATAAATCTGTCCAACAAGCCATATTTTAGGCATGGAAGGGAGTCACCCTAAACAGGTAAATCAAAATATCTCCGAACTAAACAATTATCCGTTTTATGACTCAAACTCTAGGCCCCGATCAAACATAAACTGCCACTCAACATACTGATAGTGAGGCAACCATGTCAGAAATCATCAACACGCGCCGTCGTAACCTGATACTGGGCGGCAGCGCCGGCCTGCTTAGCCTGCCTTGCTACGCCAATAAGCTATTTACCCCTCGCCAGTCAGCCGGTCCATTCTACCCCGATCTACCCATACTGGACGACGATAACGATCTGACCCAGATCGCCGGTAAGAAGGGTATTGCCAAAGGTCGCATTGCAGAGCTATATGGCAAGGTCATCGATATCAACGGCAATCCTCTGAGCGGCGTTGTCGTTGAGATCTGGCAGTGTGATTTCAATGGTCGATATCGGCACAGCGAAGATGACCAATCCAGGCCAATGGAGAGTAATTTTCAAGGATTTGGCAGAAACATAACTGACGATCTGGGGCGCTACCGTTTTCGCACCATCCGACCGGTACCCTATCCGGGTCGCACCCCTCACATTCATGCCGCCGTTTTCCGGGACGGTATGAGACCCTTTGTTACTCAGATCTATGTGGCAGGAGAAGCGCAAAACAGCGAGGACTTTCTGTTTCAACGGATTCCCAGCATACTCCGGCCGATGGTAGTGGCCGATTTTCGCCCGACTGACGATGGCATAGTAGAACTCGCAGCAAACTTTGATTTTGTACTGATGGATGGCGTTGGCTAGAGTCTGTTAACATGGATTCCACAGCCGATACCAAGATTTAACGATCGTATGATGATTTCTGTAATAATCTTAATTGGAGCGCTGATACTGATTGCAGGTCTGATTATTCTGATCAGTCCGGAAATCGTTTTGGGATACCTGAGAGACAAGCAGGAAAAACCGTGGCTTCACACCCTGGCAGTTGTTGTCAGACTGATCCTGGGAATCGTTCTGATCAGCCAGGCAGCACAATCGAAATATCCCTTGATCATTGAAGTCCTCGGCTGGCTTTCAATTGTTGCTGCGATTGTATTAACCGTTATCGGAAGCAAAGGGTTCCAGAGATTGATCTCCTGGGCCCTATCCATTGCAAACCGTTACGGCCGGATTGGCGGCCTGTTAGCCAGCGCATTTGGGCTATTTTTGATCCATGCCTTTCTCTAACCATGTCTGCCAGCACCGACACTGATCGCCTGAGGTTACTTGCCGAAGAGAATCAACATCGCTCCTGGGTCGATTACGGATCAGCCAAACCGTCACACCCCCTATTGGAGCGGTACATAGCCAGTTACACCTACTCCATAGGCTGGCTGCATGAGCAGCAAGCCAAACTGATCACCCGCGCCTATCCCACGGTAATGACCCAACTCTATTTCGAGTTTTATGGGGGACTGAGTGAAATACGCGGTCAGGGACACGGCTTTGCCCAGCTCAACAAGCCAGCCTCAAACGCAAACAAAACGGAAACGGGCTACGAAATCGTAAAGCGCACCTATATCAAACTGGGTCTGGGAGAGTGGTTCGATATCCATCAACTCGCCAGTGACAAACAGATCAGGCCGATCAAAAACCTAAAGGTGGACCTCTATCCGATAACCTTCTATGAACTCTTTCAAACTGCACCAAGAGAGCTCGACGAAGAGGATCTGCAACTGGCTGACCTTCTAGGTCAATCCACCAGCAGCCTGATGCTGGAGGAGATGGAAGCCGCCGATACCGGCCAGGCATTGATCAAAATAGTTGAGCGCTACTTTTTACAACACATGGACCAACACATCAGTAACAAACGCCTCGAAATCCACAGCATTTCAGCATCAGACAGCACTCATCAGATCACGCCTGCTAAGGGTTTTACACCACCGCTTCCCAGTCTGCAGCAGAGCCTGTCCGAACAGGCGCAATACTACCGAAAGAGTGAACGCTGGCTGCAGAAACGCTATGCCGAAGTCTACGGCATGTCTTTCAAGCAGATCCAGAGCAACCTGAGATTCCAGCAAACCCATCAACAGCTTTGGCTTACCTTATCGAAAGGCCAGTCCATCAATCTGACCGAACTGGCCTATCGCAGCGGTTATTTTGACCAGGCCCATTTCATCAAGGACTTCAAACGTTACACCGGTATGACACCCGGTCAATACCTCAAAACAAATTTTGACCAACAGAGCCAATATCTCTGGTACTGGTGATCTCCGACTCTCTCTTGCGCATAAACAGGTGCCATTGATTACGGACAATGATCAGCGTAAAGACAATTAGAACAAGCGTCTGAATACTCTTTGTCTGTTGTGTCATACTCAACATTTCCTGGGATAGGTTGACAACAAAGTGAAACAGAATCGCCACCAGGATACTGCGCTGATTAATATGACAGACCCAACTGATGATCACCCCCAACACTGTGGTACTCAGATAGAAATTAACCGCATACCAAGGGCTGACCTGATAGATCTCATATTGATATGATTCATTCACCCATAACAGCGGCAGGTGCCAGGCAGACCAAAGCAGGCCGAATAACAGTGATGCCGAAAGAAAACTTCGCCCTTTCTCCAGACTCTCAAAACCATATCCCCGCCATCCCAACTCCTCAAACAGTGCGGCCAGAAAAAGCAACAACAATACCGGCACAAATCCGCTGTTGAACGAAAAGGCCTCCGAGACCTGAAACTGATCGACAGAGCCGCCAATACCCAGCGAAATAAGAATCGAAATCAGCACAGAGAGCGGCATCAAACTCAGGGAGAGAAGAAATACCCCAGGCCTGATCAGACTGAGACTGAATAGACGACACTTGAAATCCCTGCGCAAGGCATCCTCTTGCCGCCCCCATATCAACGCCACCGCCACAATAGCCGGCACCATCAAGCCAAGCAACATGGGCAACATATAGTAGTCAACCCAATCAGGATGGAAGCTCATAACACCTCCAACGCTCCAGAAGAATCCGGTACCTGCAAACACGGTCAGATAATATTTTTTCGTTTGGTAGCTAAAACTGTCTCTCATTGTTCACTCCCTCTCTATCAACAATCGGTTCACCAGAATAATGTGAGGTACAGGCCTAAAACTCATAAAAAATACCCGCATAGAGAGTCCACTGATCCTGTCTCGTGGTTAACGGACTGTCATTGATCTCATTCGTCATCCATTGGTATTCAGCGCTGGCAATCAGTGAGTACCGGTCATTGAAACGTTTCACGGCGTTGATACCAGCAAACAGGTTGTAACTCTCATCCGCCGAATAGACCGGCCGTACCGAAGTCGCCTCTTCCTTTGTCACACCAAAGTAGTAATCTGTCTTCTTACGGCTCCAATATTCCGATCCACCAAACCAGTTGACCATGTAGGTAGAGCCGGTCTTTAGCGAACGCTCATACTCAAGCCGACCAGTGAAGCCGTCATGTGTACTGGAAATATCATGCATCAGCTTGGCCTTGGCCTGTCCGCCCAGCAGATGTACCTCATAGACCAGACCAGCCTCCCAGGCCTGATCCCGGTCCCGCATACCCTTCAGCGCATCACTGTCGTCGCTCTCATAACCATCGAAGGTACGACGCACCTCCACTGCCAGACTCTGAGTCTCGCCCTGAAAGAAGCGATAACCGGCATCGATTCCCTGCAGATAGAAACGGTCATAGTCCACCAGCAGAAGCGGCAAGAAATAGTGATCCTGACCGACATCCTCATAAAAACTGCTATTGGCGGAGGCCACCAAGCCAAATTGCACACGCTGCTCTTCGGCGAGGGAAACGCTCATGGAGAGAGAGAACAACCCCATCAGAGCCAGCTGCATTTGCAAATTTTTAAACATAACTTTTCTCCTTGAAAATTCAGATCATGGAAAAAGAATAAATCCGCATGAAAGAGAAAAATTGTAAAAACCCGAACGCATGTGATTTAAGCGGACACCCTGGGAGTAACCCTAGCTAGGGATATCTCCAATACACCAGTATGCGGATTCGCGGTTAGGATCTGAGGTCCTGATTGTTGCTATAGGGAGACCCGATCATGACTGATTCAGCAGGTGGTGTTGGCGGAGCATCCGGCGGTTCCGGTTCTGGTGGCGATAGTGGTATGTGCGGAGGATCCGACAGCAACGGTGCAGAGGGTCTCGGCGGTGGACTGAATTCCGCAGTTTCTACTTTTGGAGGCTCTTTTGACGCCTCCAAAACCTCCAGTCACAGCTCAACAGGTGACTGTCTGGCGAACAGCCCAACGACAGCCGACACCCTGAGCCAGACGCCAACCACTGCTGATCGACTCAGCAGTGCTCCCACAACGGCAGAGCAGTTGAGCGCCGCACCAACGGCGGCTAATCAGTTGGCCGCTCAAGCTCCAGCACCAGATGAGAACAGTGGAATGGCTGATCTAGCTGAAGCCGGCCTACAGGGTCTCTCAGCCTTGGCTGCGAGAGAAGGCATTGGCGCCGAACAGGCGCGCAATGGCTACAATGCCGCGGTATCCCAACTGGATCCTAAAGATGTGCAGGGCCGAACTGCAGCCAAAGCCGCGGCACGTACGGCAACACCACCAGCCACACGCGCTGTGATTGAAGCCACACGGCCTGGACTGGGCCCAAAACCCGGATCAGTCGCCTCTGCCAATAAAACCAACCTCGGGGCAAATCAATTGGCTGGCAGACTGGGCAACATCGGCAGAGGTTTTGCCGTGGCCGGCGTCGCCCTCGGTGCAGCCCGCATTGCCACAGCCGACAACAAGACCAAGGAGGCTGCCCGGGTTGCCGGGGGCGCACTTGGCGGTATTGCGGCCGGGGCACTGGTCGGTGCTAAGTTGGGTACCCTGGGAGCCAATCCCATCACTATTGGCGCTGGTGCTGTCATAGGTGGGATCGTGGGAGGCATCGCCGGCGAAAAGGCTGTGGATGCCGCCATAGGCTGGGCTAAAAGCTGG
>JAHRHW010000113.1 GCA_019100305.1 Candidatus Thiodiazotropha taylori
CCGGTAACCCTCACTTTTTCAAGTCAGGTGTCAGATCTAATCGTGACTAATCCAAATTATGGATCTCTCACTATCCCTGATGTCTTTTTTTGGCATGTTGGCACTCACCGGCGTGGTTATCAACGACAGTCTGGTTTTAATAACCCGCTATAACCAGTTACGTGAGGAGGGTTTGTCGGTCCATAGTGCTTTGCAGCAAGCTGGAATCAGCCGCTTCCAGGCAATTTTCTTAACTACCGCTACCACGGTTATCGGATTGCTACCACTGTTGTCGGAGACATCGGAACAGGCGCAATACCTTATTCCAGCCGCAGCTTCACTGGCCTTTGGGGAGTTGTTTTCAACGGCACTGATGTTGATCCTGGTTCCCGTGTTGCTCGCGATTACAGATGATGTTAAACAACTCGTCTATCGTAGGCATCAGACCTCCCCAATATCACGACCCATTGAGTCTATAGATGAATAAGTTGACTTAGTCCTTCTCAGTTAAGGTAGATCCGTTGTCGCCTTCACACTGGTTATAGTATTTACGAAATTAGTTGGAAACTGACACTACATTAAGTGGATGAGCTCACAATGTAGCATTTACAATAGTAGTTGGAAGCTCGCTCTTTAAATCAATGGGTTACGGTTAGCTCTATTTACATTGTTACTTGGGTGTCCAGCAATTGGACATCCAAGTATCTATGTAAATAAAGTTGTAGAAAAGACGGCTAATTAGGCATGTCTTGTCTATCAGTCTATTGTTCAGCAAAACTGATCGGGGCGTAGGCGTTTGCATTGACCTGCAATGTAAAGATATCCGGGCGTGAGTAGTGACCGACAATGTCCAGGGTTCTGCGCGCCATAGCGGCCCGTTCGATGTCGATTTCGGCATATAAAATACCCTCCTCGTTTCGAAGCGGACCGGCGACGAGCTCCCCGCCTGGGGCGATGATCGCCGAGTCGCCACCGTTGACCCACTCATCGGCATCGGGATAGAGGGTGGTACGCGCTTCCAGGTCGTCCGGCATGTCAGAGGCATGCAGCAGATTGCCGCTGTTGATTACCCAGCAGCCGGCTTCCCGGGCAATGTGTCGCATGCTGCCGAGCCAGTCGTCACCGCTGTCATAGGTAGGTGCGATATAGATATCGATTCCCTGGGCATACAACGCATATCGGCTCAGAGGCATGTAGTTTTCCCAGCAGATCAGGGTGCCGATACGACCGACCGGTGTATCGACAACTCGCAGGCCCGAGGCGTCACCCGCTCCCCAGACCATGCGCTCCGGATTGGTGGGCATGAGCTTGCGATGCCTGTTCATCAGTACGCCATCAGGACCGATGGTCGCAACCGTATTGTAGAGGGTCGCTCGACTGCAACAGTGGTCGCGTTCGTGCATGCCGCAAACCACAGTCAGCCGATGTTTCCGCGCCGCTTGATAGAGAGGATCAAGCTGATTGCTTTCTAGGTCGACGGCATTCTCTAGCAGGCGCTTGTGTAGTGCCTCGGTGGTACCCCAATCACCACCGGGGCGCAGGCGCCAGATCCACGCCGGGTAGCCGGGAATGAACGCCTCGGTGAAGACGACCATCTCGGCGCCCTGGGAGGCTGCCTGGCCGAGCAGGTCGACGGCTCGGTCAATGGTGGCATCGCGGTTCAATACGACGGGTGATTTCTGCACAACAGCTACTTTGCTCATCGAGTTGCTCCGGTAGTGGTTTGAGAAGCCCTATTGCGCCGTCGTGGAATCCAGCAGTCCCCTGACCTCTTCCACCCGGTCCGCCGGAAACCCGCTCATTTCGGCATGTTGTAGTATGATGTCTGCATCTGGCGCGATATAGACGCAATAGAACTTGTTTTGGGTTAGATAGCTATGAACCCATTGAATCTGATTGCCCAACTTGTCGATGACCTCATTGGACATGGCGGCGCCGCCTTGACGCTCTTCCTGACTCATGTCACCGGCACCGGGGATCTCGCGCTCAATCATGAATTTAGGCATATCTGAATCCTCATAAAGTATGTTGTTGAAAAGCCATTGGTTAAGCCCGCTGGCCTGTGCTGTAATCGTGGTAGCGAAGACGACAAAAAACCTGCAGAAAGCACTAAGCTTTTCCTAAGAAAATAAAACACGAGTGAATATATAGGGTTATGCCAACCAAAATCATTGTGAGTCGGCTTGAATGTGGATCGGGATCGGCCCAATGCCAGAATTGAACGGAGCGCAGAAGGCGCCCATACGCATCGGCTCATGGTGGTTTCATCCGGAATTCAATCGTCTCCGGAATGGCAACTCGGTCATCCACCTGGAACCTAAGGCAGCACTGGTATTACAGCACCTGATTGAGCGGGCCGGTGAACCGGTGTCCCGCCAGGAACTGCTCGACACCGTGTGGCAGGACGTGGTGGTGAGCGATGACGCACTCACTCAGGTGATCATCAAGTTGCGCAAGGCGTTGGGCGACAGCTCCCGCAACCCAAGATACATCCAGACCATACCCAAGCGTGGCTACTGTCTGCTGGCGGATGTAGACACCGGTACCGGTTCCGCTGACGCCCTCATTGAGCAGCCCAAGCAGGGCCAGCCGGGTATAAATCCCTATCTGATGCCAGGGGTTGTGATCTTGGCCATCCTGTTTACCGCCGTGATCCTTGGGTACCAGTTTGTCTACGTCCCGTCTCTGGACGACAGAGGGTTGGATCAGGTCGAAGTCGTCGTTACCGAAAACGCGACGCTGACAGTTATGCCCTTCGAGGCTATTTCCGAGAACGCGCGCGAGCAACGATTCGCCCGCGGTATGCACGCCGATCTGATTACAGACCTAGCCGGCCTGCCCGACCTGGCAATCATCAATCCGTCAGTTAGCGATGCGGTCCCGGTTGCGGCTCGTTACCAGGTCTATGGCAACGTGCAGCAGTCCGGTGGACTTATCGGCGTGTATATACGTTTGGTGGATACAGCGTCGCAAAGGCAATTGTGGTCGCAGCGCTATGAGCGGGCACTGGACGACATCTTCGAGGTCCAGCGTTCGATTAGCCGCGATGTGGTGGATCAACTTGCCCTCCAGGTCTCCACTGCGGACCTGGAGCGTCTGGCCAGCCGTTACACACCAAACCTGCTGGCCTACGAGGATTTCCTAAAAGGCCAGGCCGAGCTGCTAGTCCGCGAACGCGAGGCCAATAGTAGGGCACGCCGCTGGTACCGGCAGGCCATCGAACACGATCCGAACTTCGCCCGCGCCTATGCCGGACTGGCCTTGAGCTATGCGGCCGATTTCCGCAACCATTGGGCCGAGGACGGCGGAAAGGCGCTTCAACAAGCCCATGAGATGGCGCAGACAGGCGCGCAGATTGATCAGGATATCGCCGAGGTGCATTGGGTCCTTGGCTATGTCACAGCGCAACACAGGCAGCACGAAGTGGCGCTGATACATTTGCGACGGGCGTTGGAGGTTGATCAGTCCTATGCCGATGCCTACGCGCTCATTGGAGGCATAAACACCTACCTCGGCAGACCTGAGCTCAGCATCGACCAGTTGCGCACTGCCCTGCGCCTCAACCAGAATGCCGGATACCTCTATTATCTGCTGCTTGGGCGGGCATACTATTTCATGGGCAGGTACGAACAGGCACTGATCAATCTGCGCGAATCCCTGGCACGCAATCCGACCAATCTCGAAACACACATCTACCTGCTGGTGACGGCGTTTGCACAGCAAGATACCGACACGGTTGATTGGGAGATCGAAGAGATTCGAATGATCGAACCGGGGTTCAAGGTAAATACCTGGCTTGAGACCTATCCGATGACAGACGAGAGGCAACGCAAAGCGTTGGCGGATGTTTTGATCCGTGTGGAGTCGTAAATCTGATTTGGGGACGCTTAATTCGTTAGGAAATAGTTTTTAAACTCTTATCTGGTCGTCCAGGTGCCCTACTAACTGTCAGAAAACCTATAAACCGGAATTTTTCAACAATTGCATTAACTCCTTGTTATCCGGATTGGCATCAATGGCCATGTTCAGCATCTGATTTGCTTCTGACGTTTCGCCAACTGCAGCCTTTATTTTCACTAGCATAATCCAAGCTTGAGTTAATTGTGGGTCTATCTCAACTGCCTGGCTAAAGGCACTGAGAGCGGCCGGGATATTTCGCTTGGTTAAAGCCACACCACCAAACACCTCTCAGCTAAGTTAGCCCGGGAAATTGATATCTGAATATTTTGGATGAATGATCAATACATCATGGATGTACAAACATTCAACTTCTGTTGCCGTCAAACCATACTGAGTTACACCGGCCGTGAAGTACGTATTTGATCCTCTTCCATCAGGAGCGAAACATGAATACACAAACAACAGACCTGCCGATTTTCCAGAATGATGAATAGATCAGAGGTTGCTGATTGACTTGATACTCAAGTATTGGTTTTCACAGATGGTGAATGGAAATGAGTTATCTTCAATCTGGGTCAACTCACGAGATTGAAGATACATTTCCTACACAAGATGACATTCAAGGATTAGAACTGAACCATCCTCTTCATACATCTCGCTTTCTATGAGCGATCTGGCTGCTTGTTGTATAGAAAGTCGGTGCTTTGCCACAGATTTCATTGGGTCATCTTCCCAAGCGCCAAACGTGTCTTGTAAGGTCTTCTGCGAGATTCGGCAAAGCACACGCTGTTTGTTATATTGCGCGGCAACAGTGGCTACTTTTGTCACACTATTCCAACACTCAAGCTGAGGAAAGGAAATTCCGGTGTCTCCTGAGCTGATTGTTCGGCGGTGATTGCTGAATTTCATATCAAACCCTTTTCACTGGTGTAATTCGAAGTCTCTGTGACTGTAGTTTGATAGATTCATAAGAGTCAACGTGCGCGTATATCATCAAAGAGTGATTTGGCCTCTTTTTTAGTCTTTTTCGCAGCCCGCTTCTCACGCAGCGTCATGCTTGGTTTCTTTTTCGCCTCTTTATTGCTTAGACGATTCTTGCTCATGGATACACCTCATTATACTCAATGTGGTCCAGATCTCTCTGTCCCGAGACGGTAAACAACGTTTCAAGGTAAGCGACCTTTGGCGCATGCTGCAATCAATTTCCTGCTCTTAGAAGATTTGTATGTGGTGCTGTTTTTTATTGCGAGTGGTGATAAGCAGTTATGCTAGTTGAGTCAGAACGCCCGCTCAGTATTTACACAACCAGGTCAGTCTATCCACGAATCCCCGTATAGCTCCTTGCCTGAATCATTGAGAATGTAGAAACGGGATACGCCGCTCCTGTTAGCATTTTTACAAGCATCCACTGCTTTACTGAATTGAGGGAACTGTTTGATTTGGATTTGGCGATATAAAGATAAGGATCCGGAAAGTATGTGGTTTAGGATCAACTTTTCAGACTTCATCAGACGATACATTACTGTTTCCTTATGTTGCGCTAGGGCAAGATCCTTTGCAATTACAGGGAGAGGAGTATTTCTCAGTATAGTTGAAGTTATGCCGGTTAACTTCTCTATTATTCAGATGTAATCTTGGCAGTGTCTACTTTTTAACCAGGTTTGCAATACGGTTGCCCTGTGAAACTGGACCACCTGGGAAAAGCCGGTGCAGATATTCGCTGCCGCCAAGAGCGGAGAATTTCTCATTGAGGGCATTTTCCAAAGTTAGGGATTTTATTGGACTGCCATGGTTAAGATAGTATCTGCGTAGATATACGATCACAGCCCAGTGTTCGTCGGTTAGTTGAATTCCTTCATTTTGTGCCAAGTCAACAGATTTATTCCGGTCCCAGCTCTGGTCGGCCAGCTCTACGAAACGTATCGCAGTTTCACGATGGGATGTTTCGGTGTTTTGAGTATCTTTTGTGAATTGATTCACTGTGTTCTCCTGAGTTTAACTCAGCAAGCAGCGTGACGTACTATTCTGACTAAAAGCAGGCCATTGCAACACATTGGTTGATCGATCAGAGTCTGTGAGAAATCAGTATGATGAGAAATAGTCAGAGTGGTTACAGACAATGGTATTCGCTCCACTATCCTCTCATTGTGGCTATCAAGCAAATTAACTGAGTTAATGAAGCGGGCTCTCCCCTACTCGCTCGATCAAACGATATATAAGCATTTTAGAAATCTTTGCCGAATACAAACCATAGTTTCCAGATGGACCTTTATCACTAAATAGAAACGGATCTTTACTTTGTTTTCATATATACTCATCATTAAGTTAGATAACCTTACCCCGACCGCGACCTACTTCCTGAGATCCCTCTCCACCAGTCGTTGGTAATCACTTCTAATCCCGGCTTTTATTGATTCCATATCAATGGGATTTGGCATCAATACACACTGACTGAACTGAGAATGGCTCATGAATATTAATAGATGCCCAAATTCCATTAGAATTCATTATCTGATGCTCATCTTGTTTGTCGCATTGGTTCCCTACCGAGCACTTGCCTTGGAAAGTTCTCTCGAGTTACCGGCAAATGCAAGTGCATTAAAATATGGTAATGGCTGGAAATGTGATCAAGGCTATCGAGAAGTGAATAAGCGCTGTATTGCCATCAAGACACCCGCTAACGCATACCTGACACACAAGTCCTACGGACAGGGCTGGGAATGTAAATGGGGATATCGAGAACTAGATAAATCCTGTGTTGCGATCAATGTACCCCAGCACGGATATTTGACTGACTCCTCAAGTGGACCCAGTTGGAAGTGCGAACGTGGGTATAGAGCGGTCGGTAAGGAATGTGTAGCGATCAAAGTGCCAGCCAAAGGATACTTGACAGACTCTTTGTATGGGCCTGGTTGGAAGTGCGATCGAGGATACATAGAGAAGAGAGATCAGTGTTTTGCTGTAGAAGTGCCTGCTGAAGCTCATCTTGATTATACCGGCACGAATTGGGTATGTAATCGTCCTTACCAAGTGAAACAGGATAAATGTGTGCTGCCCTGATTCGATCTAATATCAGCAATAACAGATTCTATACAGTGCGGTGGTTATCTATAAAATGAAATATAGCTTTTCCCAGAACATAAGCAGATGAAATTACTTATACCAAGAATCAATGACAAGACAACACGAAAGGATATGAGGGATTTTGCCAATAGAGTTCTCGAAAAGTGGATTCGCCTCCCTTTCTCTTCACAACCAAGAATTGTCAGCTGCAAAATTATATCTATCACCAGTAATGTGGGTGTGATTCAACGTCATGGTTTGATTAATGTATTCCCTGATGACGCAGCGTTGAGGATCATTCGGAAATTAAACGGTGAGTACCTCAAAGGGAAGCGCGTTGGTGTAAAACAATACTATGGCATCCCAAAAGAATCTGGTCCCTATCTAACCTGACTTGTTTTTATTCCTTGGTTATCCAGCATAGTCAGCCATTTGGTGGTAGATTTGGGAATTATCGAAATCCATCTGGTAAAATTCCATTCTCCATGATTTTTTCCTTTTTTTGATTTTCGTGTAATCCACGCAGTCTGTATAGACTCAGGGAGTGGATGTGATCAGATGACCTTGGCGAACCCCTCGGATAGCTGTTACTGCCAGAATTCAGACAAAACCAAAACTTGAGGTCGGGATAATCTCAGCTAAGCTAAAAGACTCCGGTGGTGACTCTCCCGGACTATTGACATCCATTTTTACCGACACAGATCATGAACATTAGATTCCGTCTTGCAACCCCTGAAGACAGTCGTTTTATTGCCAGCATGATTGACCTCTCATCCGACGGTATTGCAACAATCGAGTGGCAGGAGGAGTGCGATGAAGTTTCAGGTAAAACTGCACTGGATGTTGGCAGTGAGTGGTATGCGCGTGAGCAGGGAGATTACAGTTATGTTAACTGCCTGATTGCTGAAGCGGACCGCCCGGTCGGCATGATACTCTCTTTTCCGATTACCCAGGAAAATTACAGCGAAGACGGTAAACCACCGCCCTATGCTGCAGATGACGTCTTTGCGCCCTACAAGTACCTGGAAGCGCTCAATAGCTGGTACATATGTGGTGTTGCCGTCATACCAGAATACCGGAAACAGGGAGTCGGAAAAAAGCTGATTGAACACTCGATGGATCTGGCCAACAAGCGCGGTTATTCTAATGCAAGCCTCATAGCCGTTTACGCAAAAAAGAGATTGATAGCTTACTATCAGTCTCTCGGTTTCAAAATCACCCGCAAGGCGCCCATTGTCGAACACCCGGGTATTCGGGTTACGGGTGAGGTTGTGTTGATGGAAACCCATCCTCAGGATCCCACACTCCTGGTCTAAAGGCCTTAGTCGAACGAATATGTTGCCTTCCCTGCTAACAGGGTATTAGTGTACGTCGTCTAACTTGATATTATCTGTATAACCCTGATTTCTGTGATGTTAGCTTGTGTCTTCCCACTAATCGCTAATCCTCGAGAATTCCGTTTTCCTAACTTCTGGATGAATAGTCAATAATTGTGGATGTTTGAACATTAAACTGTGATTCACGCCGCGCCATACTGGATTACATCAGATCAACAAATGATCCTTGTAACTACCGTTCAGGAGCACGACATGACTACTCAGATCACAGACATCAAGCTTAGCTTTGGTTCGATTGTGGAAAACTTTGAGCGCTCGTTCAAACAAGGAAATATGGCTGACCTTGCAGCATTCTATTCTGACAACGCAATGCTGCTACCTTCTGGTAGCGATGTCATCGAAGGGCGACAGGCAATCGAAGCTTATTGGCAACACGCCATCGATATGGGCATTAAGTCAATCAGGATCGATCTTATGGAACTGGAACAGCATGGTGACTCTGCCACCGAAGTTAGCCATTATACCATGTTTGATGGTGAAGAGAGTGTCGTAGACCAGGGTAAAGGCATCATGATCTGGAAATACGATGGTAGTGCCTGGAAGATGCACCGAGACATCTGGACAAGCAATTCAGCTTATTAGAGAGCATTACGACGGTCACAACTATACTGTTTCCAGGTACTTATATTCCGTCGAAATACTATGATCAGACATATCCAAATCTCAATGATCACTGCCCTGCTCTCACTCACTGCCCTTCTTTTACCACAAAGTTTACGTAGTGAAGGGCTGTCAAAACTGGCCGATACACATCTGCACTGGAAATGGAATCAAAAAGAGGTCACGGAACCTGAACAGGCTATAAAGATCCTGCGTGATAACCAGGTTGCGCTGGCGGTGGTTACCGGCGCTCCACCGGAACTGGCACTGGAGCTGCATGAGTTGGCGCCTGACCTGGTGATACCCATTTATGGGGTTTATCAGGGCCGGAGCGACTGGTCGAACTGGTATCGGGATAAGTCAATGGTCGGGCGTGTCCGGAAGGCACTGGCAACGGGGCGCTACCGGGGTATTGGTGAGCTGCATATGATCGGTGGCTTCATATCGGATTGGAAGCACCCGAATATCGCTGCCCTGTTTCAACTTGCCGCTGAGTTTGATGTTCCGGTTCTGGTCCATACCGAATTTTCCCGTGCCAATTATCTGATTGGCTTCTGTAGCGCACATCCTGAAACCCGTTTTTTATGGGCACATGCGGGTTCTGTCGTTCCACCCGTTGAGGTAGCGAGAGCATTAGGCCAGTGTGACAACCTGAGTGTGGAACTGTCAGCGCGTGATCCATGGCGGCATGTGGGTATGCGTATTGCGGATGAATCGGGTCATTTGAAAAAAGAGTGGCATGATCTGGTCATCGCGAACGCCGACCGATTCATGATCGGCTCAGACCCGGTTTGGCCGGTCGAACAACTCAATCCCTGGGACGAACCCGATACAGGTTGGCACCATCTGACACGTTTCCTCAATTTTCATCGTAACTGGTTAGAGCAGCTGCCTGAAGATGTTGCCCAAAAAGTAGCTTATCAAAATGCATTGGATTACTTTAAATCGCAAAAATGACCTCTCAAACCTGTCCGCGTGATCTTAGTTTTATATAAATAACTATTTATCAATAGTTTAAGCAACAGTTGACAGATGGAATGTCTGGCTGCACTGCAGCATCACCGATACCCTACAAAGCGCTTCACTCATTAAATTCGTAATCCAAACAAGCAGTTAATAACCATCTGTTAGGCGGGGTAAAGATCGCTGCAATATTAGCCTCTATCGTTGATTTTAACGAGATATGTCGACAATTTATCCTTGTATTGCATATATCAACACTAAATATCGTTAAATTTAAGATGAAATGTCGACAGTTATACATTATATTGCGCTGCAGCATCTGTACCCTACCCATTTTAGTGTTTGATGAAACCGGAGGCAGCCGTATGACGATGCATAAGACCGATGTGCTTTTGATTGGTGGTGGCATCATGAGCAAAACACTGGCTATGCTGGTGACGCAGCTCGATTCCTCCCGTCATATCACGGTGGTCGAGCAAGCGGCAACATTAGCCACCGAGAGCACGCATGCCTGGAACAACGCCGGCACCGGACACGCGGGTTACTGCGAACTCAACTATACCCCTCAGCAAAGTAATGGTGAGATCGCCATCGAAAGAGCATTGGGTATAAACGCCCGCTTCGAGGAGTCCCTGCAGTTTTGGAGCGGATTGGTTCGCAAGGGTGCTCTGTCGAAACCCTCAGCCTTTATCAATCCAGTCCCCCATATGAGCTGGGTGGAGGGAAAAGAGAGCGTCAGCTACCTCAAGCAGCGCCAGCAAGCTCTGGTCACGCATCCTCTATTCGAAGAGATGGCGTATGCGGATGATCCGGCCACTCTAAAGGAGTGGTTACCTATGATGATGGCTGAGCGTGATATGGGGCAACCCATGGCGGCCACACGAGTGGCACACGGCACAGACATCAACTTTGGCGAGCTGACCCGCTCGATGGGTGAGCATCTCTCCCATGAGGAGTCCGTCGACTATTGGCTTTCAACCGAGGTCTTGGGATTGAAGAAGGTGGGAGATCGCTGGCATGTGACAAC
>JAHRHW010000114.1 GCA_019100305.1 Candidatus Thiodiazotropha taylori
CACCAAGGACAAGCTGTATCGGAATTTCGGCATGCCTCGCCCTGAGGGCTATCGAAAGGCACTGCGTTTGATGGAGCTGGCTGAGCGCTTCAAGCTGCCAATCATGACCTTCATCGATACTCCGGGAGCCTATCCGGGCGTCGGTGCGGAGGAGCGTGGACAGAGTGAAGCAATCGCACGCAATCTCAAGGTGATGTCTGGGCTGAGAACGCCGATTATCTGCACGGTGATTGGTGAAGGCGGTTCCGGTGGTGCTCTGGCGATCGGTGTCGGTGACCGTGTCCTGATGTTGGAGTACAGTACCTACTCCGTGATTTCGCCGGAAGGTTGTGCTTCGATTCTCTGGAAGAGCGCGGAAAAGGCGCCGTTGGCAGCGGAAGCCATGGGGATCACCTCTGATCGCCTGAAAGAGCTTGGATTGATCGATGAAATCGTTGCCGAGCCTCTTGGTGGAGCCCACAGGGATATTGAAACCATGGCAAAAAATCTCAAGCACGCGCTGCTCGAAAGCATCGACAACATCACCAGTATGGCCATCGACAAGCTGCTCGATACCCGCTATCAGCGATTGATGCAGTACGGCCAGTTCTCCGGGGAGTAATTCCCAGGGATCTCCCGTGTCCCTCTCGCCAGACCAATTGAAACAGACGCTCGACAGCCTGCCACAGGCAGGCTGTTGTTATCTGGCATTCAGTGGTGGTCTAGACTCCTGCGTGCTGCTCCATTTGTTGCATGAACTTGGTCCTCGGCTCCCCTATCCCCTGAGAGCGATACATGTCCACCACGGTTTGCAGGCCGGTGCGGATGCCTGGCAGCAGCACTGCGAAGAGGTTTGTTCTGGATATCGCATCCCGCTGATCTCCCTGGAGCTGGATCTGCTTCCGGATAAGGGTGACAGCCTGGAGGCTGTGGCGCGCGAAGCCCGCTACAAGGCTTTGGCTCGACAGCTCTCACCTGGTGATCTGTTACTTACCGCTCAGCACCAGGATGACCAGGCTGAAACCCTGTTGTTGCAGCTGCTGAGGGGAAGTGGCCCTGCCGGTCTGGCGGCGATGCCTCTGCTCAGCGAATTCTCTCCAGGCTGGTTGGCAAGACCGCTGTTGCAAGAATCCAGGCAGTCGATCGAGGCCTATGCAGAAGAGAAGGGGCTGGTCTGGCAGGAGGATCCATCCAATCAGGATCAGCGATTTGACCGTAACTTTATCCGCCATCGTGTGATGCCTCTGCTGCAGTCCCGTTGGCCATCGGCATCGCTGACCCTGGCCCGATCCGCCCGCTTCAGTGGTGAGATGTTAACCCTGGCTCGAGAAGAGATGGCTGTGGAGCTGGAACGGGTGCAGAATTCCCTGTCTGGTAGTCTCTCAGTGGCGTTGTTGAAGGCGATGTCTTCGGTACGGATCAGACATCTATTGCGCTATTGGATCGACCTAAATGGGGCGCCAATGCCTAACTCAAAAAAGCTGATGCGGATTGAGAGTGAGGCGATACTCGGGCGCGAGGATGCAAAGCCGTTGGTTGCCTGGGGCGGTTGGGAGATTCGCCGCTATCGGGATGATCTGATCCTCAGAGAGAGTCGGTCTGCGGAACCCCTGCCGGAGCGCATCGTCTGGCATAACAAACAGAAACTGGAGCTGCCGGCTGGGCTGGGAACTCTGGTCGCGACAAATGGCTCATCAGGTCTGAATAGAGAGCGTTGGCAACGGGGAGAGGTTGAAGTGCGATTTCGTCAGGGAGGTGAGCGTTGTGTTCCGGCCGGTCGTGGTCATCACAAATCTCTGAAAAAGCTTTTCCAGGAGGCTGGTTTACCGCCTTGGGAGCGGGACAGAACACCTTTGATCTACATCGATGGAGAGTTGGCTGCAATTCCAGGCATATTGATCTGTGAGGAATTTTCATTGGCTGACGGCGATCAGGGGATTCTGCTTCAAATCTGCCGAAGCACTATTGAATAGCAGTGCTCTCATTGAGGTGTTTTCTACAATAACCAGCCTCCTGGCAGGTCTGTCTCGCGAGCGGTTCATTGAGGTAGTGGCAATAGGTGGGACGTTTAACAAAACTGGAGTTTTCCTTGGTTTTGGGCTCGTATCAATCTTTGATATCTGATAACGCTGAAAGATTGCCGGATAGGTACCAATGCTCGGAGAACAACCCATCGGTGTTCTGTATGACTCATCCAGTTTTATGGATGGGAGTTTCGGCTTTGTTGATGAGTTATCTGAATCACCCTAGATATCCTCAATGAACTGATTCAAGTCTGTTCCCAAGTTACCGATAAGCAGGATTGAACTATAGAAATAAAGTTAACTGGGAAAGTACGCCCAAATCCGGCGTACTCTTAAATGAACGACTATCCAACTATAATTAGATGATAACCATCGCTAACGACCAACAAAACAATGAATCACGATGCACTACTCGAAGGGCTTCGGGAGTTCTCGGAGACCGCATTCCCCAGGGTCTGCAGCAACTGTGGTAGGGAGTACCCTGACCTAAAAACCTTCATCTCTGAAACTCAGCAGTTGGAGGGTCGCAGCGGACTGATAGAAAATATCGGTTGCCCCGAAGAAGGGGATGAGCCGATCGTTGAGTTGTATCGGAACTGTGTTTGTGGCTCTACATTGATGGAGTTTTTTTCAGATCGCCGGGACACTTCGGATAATGGCTTGCGAAGAAGGCAGTTGTTTGATGATCTATTGGCGCAACTGGTTGAAATGGATATCGCAGCCGAGGAAGCCAGAAAAGAGTTAAAGCAGTTCATCGCTACTGGAGAAAGCGAACTGTTGCAGAAAATGGGTATTCATACTTCTTACAGAACCTCTGGTAAGACACCTGAATCTTCAGATTAAAATTCAATCATCAGGTTAGAGGTTAGGATTAAAGCTTGCTCAGCAGACCCTCTATATAAACCTCGATTACTGCCGAGATCTTTTATCATTGTCGTGGCGTGAAAGGGATTACCAGATTAAATCGTCTGGTACCTGAAACTCAGCGTATGGGTCATCCTCTGAGGTGGGTTTATCATCCGCCAGATCGATAACCAGACTGGGATTACGTTGACGGATTTTTTCGGCGATTTCACTCGGAACCAACTCGAATACGCCATTGCAATTCACAATGACGAGTTTTTTAGAGAGGATCAGATTGTGTGTCTCCGCTGATACATACATCTGTTTGACTTTGCCCTTATTGTCGAAATAAAAGGGTTTGTCCTCTTCATCATTGCTGCGTGGGTGGCGATGGGCTTCGACCAGCTGTTTGATCTGACCGGCAATTTCCCGCTGTTTGCGAGCCTCTTCTCGACGTAGATTGAGTTCCCGGTCCTTGGCGGCTTTCTCCTGCTGTTTCAACTGTTGTGCAGTGGGCTGGCTTGCCTCTTTCTTGTTTCGCTGTTGACGTGAATTTTTGCGAAGCTCTTTACTGGCTTTGTTGGCCTTGTTTTTATCAACCAATCCAGCTTTCAGGAGTTGATCTTGAAGTGTATTTCCCACGGTTGCGCGCCTTGTACAGAGTCAAACTTTTCGGTGGATCAGGAGGTTGTTTTTCTAGAGAAACTTGCATTTGGTACGCTTAATTGTGGGCCGACGCACCGAACACACTCCGCTTCTACAAGAGTGAGAATTATACTGCTTTGGTGAGAATTGCCAACAGCTTGCTGATACTGATGTGTGTGGCTATAGGTGGTGAGATCTGATCCGATATATTGGGTGTACGAACTATCAACTCAATACACATCATCCTCTTTCCACATCTCCGGTATAAAACGAAGGACCTTGTTGCGACCGGTATCTTTTGCCTGGTAGAGGGCAACATCCGCATACTTGACCACTTGCCAGAAGCTCCTGCTGTCATCGGGGTAACCGGAGACACCCACAGAGATGGTTCTCTGAACGACCGTCCCAGTTAGCTCGACTTTCATGTTTTCGATAGCTTCGCGTATTTTTTCGGCAACCAGCAGGCTCTTCTCCGGATCGGTATCACGTAACACAATCAAGAACTCCTCACCGCCGTAACGGATCACAAGATCGGAGGCTCTTACGCAGTTGGTCAGTGTCTTGGCCAGCGCCTTCAGTGTGGCATCCCCAGCTTCATGGCCGTAGGTGTCGTTGATCTGTTTGAAATAGTCCAGATCTGCCATCAGCACGGAAAAGCTGCTTTTGTTGCGATCGGTGTAGGAGACAAGAATATCCACGTACTCTTGCAGAAAGCGTCTGTTGTGAAGGCCGGTCATCGGGTCACGTAATGCTGATTCCCTCAGGGTGCTCATCAGTCTTTTCGCTTCCAGTACCGGTGCGGCCTCTCGCAAGTAGACTTCGATAAAAGGCATCATATTGCAAATCAGAGTCTTCCGGTCTAGGTCGGTTACTACCTGTATGACACCGCCGACGGAACCGGACTGGATCATCGGTATGCAGACATGGTAGGCGTCCTGTAGATCCTCCCGGGGGGAGAAGGCTGTACAGATGCCGGTGGTACTCATCCCGTCCACCACATGTCCGGTACGCTTGGCGCGACAGGCATCGGCACGGACCAGGATCTGCGGGTCGCACCAGCAACAATCCTGACCGGGAACTCCGTCGACCACCATCGGCTTGAGTTTGTTTTTGCTTGAGGCCACTTCGTAGATCGAGAAGTGATCGATCATGAAATCGTCGTTGATGACTTTAGAGAGGCGCCAGTAGACCTCCTCTTTGGTTTCATCTTCTTCGATCGCCTGCTTGAAGCGGGAGACGTCTTCGAGACTCTCCACCATTTCGATGGTTGTCGCCAGCTGATTCTCACCAATCGGTTGGTTATAGCGAATCAATCCGGCCACTTTGTGGGCGATTCCTTCAAGGCCCTTGCTCAACAGAACCAGCAGTATATTGAGGTCTTTTGCAATCTGTCCTACCTCATCGTCACTCTGATGCTGGATTCTGGCTGAAAAGTCGCCTTTGCGTGCGCCATGAACCGCATGCTGAACTGCTTCAGCGGTGTCGATGAGCGGTCTGATCAAGCGTCTTGAGAATCCCATGGATACAACGGCAAACAATCCAACCACTGTGGCCATGAATATGACGATCAAAAAGGCCTGGTTTCTTTGCTCATCAATTGAGAGATAGAGGGATACGGCGCCCAGCACATCTCCTTTGTCCACCTGGTGACACTGCAGGCAGTGCGGCTCGTTTTCACTCTGTGCGATGTATGGGATGGTGGCGCGAAACAACTGGCCGCCAGTGGAATCGACCAAGCCGAAGAAGGGTTTTGCCGACTGGATCACCTGTTTGTCGATGGCATCGAGATGTTGTTCAGATTTCAGACCCGGGCCAAACTGCTTGACCACACCGGGACCCCGTACAACCCTGACATCGTACAGTCCCTTGACCGCGCCGAGCCGGTCCAGAAATGATTTACGTTTGTTGATCGTTCCATTGACCATCGATTCAGTCAGGTGAACCCGGACAATCTCGGCGGCCGTTCGGGCCTGATTCTCGGCGGTGCTGAGGGCAAAAAACCTGAAGGAGAAAAGGCTGGCCCCCACCAGGGCAGTCACCATGATGACTGTGAGGACGAAAAAAAATGTAGTTGTCTTTCGTTTGAGGCCCATGTGGGCGCCCCTCCTGGTATTGCTAGGACGGAATTCTCAGGTTATTCATTAACCTAGAATGAGTTAGCGGCTGCCTTATCCACATCTTTAAATCCTACTGACAAGGTCATTGTGGGCAAATTGGTAGTAATCCGACGATAAGCCAGGTGTTGATCTGAGCCTTTTGGTCTCTGAAATCCTGGCGGGGGAGAGCATGGCAAGAAGATGGAAATGGAATGGATGGCGATTGCGAACTGTGTCATCTGTTACTGGCGATTTAATCTCAATGACACAGCTGACGGTCCTCCCGGCACAGGCCGGGATTCAGGATACAAATAGACCCAATGGTTTGTGATCAATGCAGGAAGTTGAACATCCTGTTGCGAAAACGCTTCACAAGTTCACCCTGGCCGCCAAGCATCTCGAATACCTTCAGCATCTCTTTTTGCGCCAGGTTGTCGCCGTATGCGCGATCCTTCTGAAGCAGGCTCATCAGTAGCTCCAGTGCGGCCTCATGGTCGTTTTCCATGATTTTGTGGGAGGCCAGCAGATGCAGGGCTTCGCTATCGGCCGGGTTTTCCTGAAGCCGCTTTTCCAGCTCTTCGGCCGGTGGGCTGCCGTCCATGGTGCGGTCAAACTGGATCCGGGTCAGCATGGCCTGTACCTCAGGGTTCTGCTTCTCTTCATCAGGCAGTGCATTGAGTATGTTCTCAGCCTCCTCCAGCTTACCGAGTGCCGCCAGGTAGCGGGCATAGGCCAGTCTGATTCTCGGGTTCTCAGGATCCGTGTCGCTGGCCTGTTTCAGCAGCATGCCGGCCTCTTCCGCATTGCCCTGCAGCAGCAGCGCTTCGGCTTGCTCCACGAGTCCGTCTGACTCCCGTGGAATGACCTTGTCGAGGATCTTGCGGATCTCCGCTTCCGGCAGGGCGCCCTGAAACTCATCGACTTCCTGGCCCTGAAAAAAGAGTTTCACCGTGGGGATGCTGCGGATCTGAAAATGTCCGGCAAGCGGTTGCTGCTCTTCCGTATTGACCTTTGCCAGGAGGAATTTGCCACGGTACTCATCGGCCAGCTTGGCGAGGACAGGCATCAGCGCTTTACATGGGTTGCACCATTCGGCCCAGAAGTCCACCAAAACAGGCCTCTCCATGGATGCAGCCAGGACCATTTGCTGAAAATTCTCAGCGGTTGCATCAAAGATGTATGGTGAGTCCGCCATGATCAGTTCCTCTGTCGGTTTTTGCAAAAGGAGCGACATTATACTGAAAAATCATTCGATTAAAGAGTCTTGAAATCACTCCCTCCCGCCCCAATTGAAGTACTACCCGATCAGGTGATGGGAGCGTACTACCCAGGCAGGGTATGGGACTGCCTGGGTGGTTGAGATTGTAACGAGGGCCTGTTAACACTGATTCAATACGCCCTGCTGGGACTGTTTTTGTGCCCAGCAAGGCAGAATGAGCGTCGTGTAGTTATTCTACATGAGCGAATGATAACGGCGCTGGGCGCAACAGGGCGCATTGGACTGGTGTTAGCAGGCCCTAGGGCCCAGGATTTCATGGTAGGTGAGTTGTAATGAGTGATTTTACCCATCTGGTATGCCCCCATTGTGATGGCATCAATCGTCTTCCGGCTGGTCGTTCAGCGGAACAGGCTAAGTGCGGTAAGTGCCATCAGCCACTGTTCAGCGGGCAGCCTCTGTCACTTGATCAAGGGCGTTTTTTGCGTCATCTGCAAAACAGTGACCTGCCTCTGCTGGTCGATTTCTGGGCACCCTGGTGCGGGCCTTGCAGAATGATGGCGCCGGCTTTCGAGGCGGCGGCACAAGAGCTGCAACCCCAAATCCGGCTGATCAAGGTGAATACTGAGGAGGCTCAACAGCTTGGCGCGCAATATGGTATTCGCAGTATTCCCACTTTAATGCTGTTTCATCACGGCAGAGAGCTGGCCAGGCAGGCCGGTGCCATGGATCAAGCCGGCATCATCGGCTGGGCCAGAAAGCAGTTGCCGGGCAGCTAGGCTGAATCTGTGTTAAGTGGATAGACAGATTTGCCCGACATAAAGTACAATATTCGGCCATCAGATCCGGGGTGATTCTTGATACTTTTCATTCCCGGAGCAGCATTTGAATTTTTCTTAGGGGGCAGGCACTTTGCGGTCTGCCCTTTTTTGCACGCCTGTAACGGAGAGATCCTTGAGAAAACCAGCAGTTCTGGTCCTGGAAGATGGCAGCCAATTCCAGGGTGAGTCCATCGGTGCCGAGGGACAAACCGTCGGTGAGGTGGTTTTCAACACCGCCATGACCGGCTATCAGGAGATATTGACTGATCCATCTTATCGCCAGCAGATTGTCACCCTGACCTATCCCCATATCGGCAATACCGGTATCAATCAGGAGGATGAGGAATCCGGCCAGATTCATGCCGCAGGCCTGGTGATTCGGGATCTGCCTCTGATCACCAGCAACTGGCGTTCAGAAGAGTCACTGGATCACTACCTGGAGCGGAATGGTGTGGTTGCCATTGCCGGTATCGATACCAGGCGACTGACCAGGATTCTGCGTGAAAAGGGCGCCCAGAACGGTTGTATTATCGCCGGTGATGCTCTGGATCTCTCACAGGCCGCCAAGTTGGCTCAGCAGTTTCCCGGACTTAAAGGGATGGATCTCGCCAAAGAGGTCTCCACCTCCGCCAGCTATGAGTGGTCGCAGGGCACCTGGTCACTGGAAGAGGGATTGCCGGATAGCGCGGCCTCCGAGTCGCTGCCATACCATGTGGTGGCCTACGATTTCGGCGTCAAACGCAACATTCTGCGGATGTTGGCGGATCGGGGTTGCCGCCTGACTGTAGTGCCTGCCCAGACACCCGCCGAAGAGGTTCTGGCGATGCAGCCTGACGGGGTGTTTCTCTCCAATGGTCCGGGCGACCCGGAACCTTGTGACTACGCCATTCAAGCCATCGGAAAGATCATCGACAGCGATCTACCGGTGTTCGGCATCTGTCTCGGACATCAACTGCTGGCCCTGGCATCCGGTGCCAAGACAGTGAAGATGAAATTCGGTCATCATGGTGCCAACCATCCGGTACAGGATCTGCAGAAAGGCAATGTGATGATCAGTAGTCAAAACCACGGCTTTGCCGTAGACGAGGCCTCGCTGCCCGACTGCCTGACCCCCATACATCGCTCATTGTTTGATGGTACGTTGCAAGGTATCCATCGCACCGACAAACCGGCATTCAGTTTCCAGGGGCATCCGGAAGCCAGCCCAGGTCCACACGATGTGGCACCAGTCTTCGATCACTTTATCGAATTGATAGAAGTCCGCAAATAAACGCGAATGAACGCAAATGGATTTGTAGGTGATAGGCAAGGAGATGCCATATCCAAAAAAGTTATTGGATGTGGCTTTGAAGTCAGCAATGTGTTGGGAGCAGGCTTTTTTGAACAGGTATACGAGAATGCGCTCTGCCAGGAGCTTGATCGTATTGGGTTGGTTTTTGAGCGACAGAAAAATTTGCATGTCAGGTACAAAGGACAGGTTGTTGGGCACTACATCGCCGATGTAGTTGTTGAGAACAAACTGTTAGTGGAGCTCAAGGCATTGTCGCAGCTGACCAAGGAGCATCATGCCCAGGTGATGAACTACCTTCGTGCAACTGGGTTGAGTGTTGGATTGTTGCTCAATTTTGGTACGCCTCGTCTTGGTGTGCGAAGAGTCGTTTGGCAACATGACGACAGATCGATTATTTAGTTTACATTTGCGTTCATTCGCGTTTATTTGCGGACTCAAGAGTTAAATGCCAAAACGTACAGATATACAAAGCATCATGATCATTGGCGCCGGCCCGATTGTTATCGGCCAGGCCTGTGAATTCGATTACTCCGGCGCTCAGGCCTGTAAGGCTCTGAAAGAGGAGGGCTACCGGGTTATTCTGGTGAACTCCAATCCGGCCACGATCATGACCGATCCCGATATGGCCGATGCCATCTACATCGAGCCGATCACCTGGCGCACCCTAGAACGGATCATCGAGAAAGAGCGACCGGATGCCCTGTTGCCCACCATGGGTGGACAGACCGCACTCAACTCGGCGCTGGATCTGGTGCGCGAAGGGGTACTGGAAAAGTATGGCGTGGAGATGGTCGGTGCCTCCAGAGAGGCGATCGATAAAGCGGAAGACCGGGATCTGTTCCGCCAGGCGATGCGTAAGATCGGGCTGGATATGCCCCGCTCGGTGATTGCCCACAGTCTGGAAGAGGCGCAGCAGGTTCAGGTTCAGATCGGTTACCCTGCGATCATTCGTCCCTCCTTCACCATGGGCGGCAGCGGCGGTGGTATCGCCTACAATCCGGAAGAGTTCGTCGAGATCTGTACCCGCGGTCTTGATCTGTCTCCCACCAGTGAGTTGCTCATCGAGGAGTCGATCCTCGGCTGGAAAGAGTATGAGATGGAGGTGGTTCGGGACAGAAATGACAACTGCATCATCATCTGTTCCATCGAAAACCTCGATCCCATGGGGGTGCATACCGGTGACTCGATCACGGTGGCGCCGGCCCAGACGCTGACCGACAAAGAGTACCAGATCATGCGCGACGCCTCGCTGGCGGTATTGCGTGAGATCGGTGTGGAGACCGGTGGTTCGAACGTACAGTTCGCCATCAATCCGGAAAACGGCCGGATGATCATCATCGAGATGAACCCCCGGGTCTCCCGCTCCTCGGCACTGGCCTCCAAGGCAACCGGCTTCCCGATCGCCAAAGTGGCGGCCAAGCTGGCAGTGGGTTATACCCTGGATGAGTTGCAGAATGAGATCACCGGTGGCGCCACGCCGGCTTCTTTCGAACCGAGCATCGACTATGTGGTCACCAAGGTGCCCCGGTTTGCGTTTGAAAAGTTTCCTCAGGCCGATGACCGCCTGACCACCCAGATGAAATCCGTGGGTGAGGTGATGGCGATTGGCCGTACCTTCCAGGAGTCGATGCAGAAGGCGCTGCGTGGGCTTGAGATCGGTAAGTACGGTCTCAACGAGATCCTCGACCTCAATGAAGCGCATGTCAAAGATACGCTGGTGCGGGAGATCAGGTTACCCGGGCCGGCCAGGCTCTGGTATGTGGCCGAGTGTTTCCGCTACGGCATGAGCCTGGAAGAGATCTTCGATATCTGTGCCATCGATCCCTGGTTCCTGATTCAGATTGAAGAGCTGGTCAACATCGAGCGTGAGATTTCCGGACAGGGTCTTGAAGGTCTGG
>JAHRHW010000115.1 GCA_019100305.1 Candidatus Thiodiazotropha taylori
ATGGCATTCTTGATCAGTCGCATATTATCTTGGTTTATACGTTGAGAGCCTTGTTTGGGCCAGTCTACACCAGGGCCTGTTCAGACGAATTCAAATGGCCAACAAAAGTCTGGACCGAAATGGTTGTATCAGCAATTCCAGCAACAGATCAGAGCGAACACCTTCTTTCAATTCCAAGGCCCAGGATCAGAATCGCTCTGATTCGCCAGCATGGTGTCGGCTTTTGATTCGTTCAGGGCTTGCTTGAACGGGAAGTTCCTTTGCAATCCCGATTTACCATTTCACCAGCTGCTCAGCTGCCCTGCTAACAACCCATACCCTAGCATTATCGGTTGCGCTTTTATAATCCTTTAGGGTGTTTGAGAATAGGGAATATTACCCCTCGACGACGGATCCGTTTCAGCTGCCGCCCGGCCACTCAAGGCTCCAGCTCCACCAGAGACTCGATCGAACCAATCAACACTAAATTCCACATTTACAATAGGTTACTCCATATTCGATTGACCAATGCCCCGCTCTGGTAGAGAGACAAGCTCAACCCAACCCAATCAACCGCCACAGTCTCTACCACCTTATAGTGTGAGTAAACTGCGCAACCACCGATCCAGCTGCCTAAACTTTCTAAACAATCAACCTTCAGGACGATCGCTGGGCATCTCGCTCCCTGTCGAACGGGCACCACCCCGATACACATCGGGTTTATTCGTCAAAAGCGCGACTGCCTGTCGGCAGCGTGAGACAAACTCATATCGCTGATTCGGTGGATGCATGTATAATCAGCTGTTTTTTGGACCATTGAACAATCGGCTTCCAGCGCATGAAACAAACTGACGATCTCCGCATCAAAGCCATCAAGGAACTCAATCCTCCGGCTCAGATACACCAGGAACTGCCCATCACTGAAAAGGCTTCGAATACCGTATTTGATGCCCGTCGGGAGATACACCGGATTCTGCATGGTGAGGATGACCGCCTGCTGGTGATCATCGGGCCCTGCTCGGTGCACGACCCTGAGGCTGCCCTCGATTACGCCAGCAGACTGCAGCCGCTGCGGGAATCCCTCAAGGATGACCTGGAGATCGTGATGCGGGTCTATTTTGAAAAACCACGTACAACCGTGGGATGGAAGGGACTGATCAACGATCCGACCCTGGATGACCGCTTCGAAATCAATTCCGGACTGCGTTTGGCCAGAAAACTGCTTTTGAATATCAATGACCTCGGTGTTCCGGCCGGCACCGAGTATCTGGATCTGATAAGCCCCCAATATATTGCCGATCTGATCAGTTGGGGTGCGATCGGTGCGCGCACCACCGAGAGCCAGGCTCACAGGGAGCTCGCTTCAGGCCTCTCATGCCCGGTAGGCTTCAAGAACGCGACCAACGGCAGCATGCGGGTGGCTATGGATGCAATCCGCTCCTCATCCCGCCCACACCACTTTCTCTCGGTGACCAAAGAGGGTAATTCCGCGATCTTCTCCACCCACGGCAATCCCGACTGTCATGTAATCCTGAGAGGCGGCAGCCGCCCGAACTATGATTCGGAGAGTATCAATATCGCCGCGGATGAGATGGAGAGTAATGGCTTGAAGCCCCGCTTGATGGTCGATTTCAGCCATGCCAACAGCCGCAAGCAGCACCCCCGACAGTTGCTGGTCGGACGTGATGTGGCGAGCCAGGTCGCCCGCGGCGACAATCGCATCATGGGCGCAATGATTGAAAGTTTCCTGACCGCCGGTCGACAAGATAGAGTTGAAGGGGAAACCCTGACCTATGGTCAAAGCATTACCGACGCCTGCATCAGCTGGGATGACAGTGTACCACTGCTTAACACACTGGCCGAAGCAGTCAGGCTGCGACGCCAGAGCGGCAAGGCCGCATAAAAACTGAGGGATTGCCTACAGCAGTCGGTGTGGCGCTGAATATAGAACGGAGTTGACGGGCGGTAATCATACAAGCTATGAAACAGATAAACGCATTGGTATCAGGATAGTACGGCATGCCCGAAGAAGCGATTGAGTTACTGGTTTTAGGAAATACAACCCCTGAAGTAGAAACCTGCCTGGACTCCCTGCGTAACAGTGGCACACCAGCCCATGCGATTCGAATCGATCACGATGCCGATCAGCTGGCCGAACAACTGAAGAAAAAGCACCCTCTGGATCTGCTCATCTATACGGTCGAAGCCGACGCTCTGGAGGTCAACCAACTGCTTGCGCTGTTGGGCGTTACCAGCTCTGCCACTCCGGTGATTGGTGTCAGCGACGAAGCCAATGACGAGCTGCGAATCTCGCTGATGAAACAGGGCATAGCGGACCTGGTTGAGCGTAAAAATTTCGACCATCTGGTTCAGGTCATCCTCCGAGAGTATAAATATCTCAATATCGCCCGGCGACTGCAGTTGATTGAACACCAACTGGAAGAGGCCGAGGAGCGCTGCGACGCTCTGACCGAAAGTTCCAGGGATGCGATCGCCTATGTCCACGAGGGGATGCATGTCACAGCCAATCGTGCCTATCTGGAGCTGTTCGGACTGGCCAGTGAGGAGGAGATCGAAGGGCTTCCAATCATGGATGTGATCGCCCCTTCCGAACACGCCGGTTTCAAGAAAGTGCTACGTAAACTGAGTGCTGACAGCGAACACTCCAGTGAAATGAAAACCACCTGCCTGCGTAGTGATGGCGCCGAGTTCAGTGCGGAACTCCACTTCACACCCGCAAGCATCGATGGTGAGCCCTGCACCCAGGTGGTGTTTCGCGACCAATCGATCACTCGGGAGGTCGAAGAGAAACTGCGCCTGCTGAGTACCCAGGATGTACAGACAGGGCTCTACAACCGACAATACTTCCTCAACCAGCTCGAAGAGGAGGTCAGACGCAACCAGCCCTCTGGCACGAAAGGCAATACCCTGTACTACGTCACTCTGGACAATTTTACTGAAATTCGCAGCAATACAGGTATCAAAGCCAGCGATTCGTTACTTTTGGAGATTGCCGGTCTACTGCGCAAAACAGTTGGAAACCAGGAGGTTCTGGCCAGGTTCGGGGATCACACGTTCACCATACTCTCTCAAGAGACTGAGCCAAAAAGCGCCGAACAGAGCGCAAAAAGAATCTGCGATGCCATTGAGGGCAACAAACAGTCAGATCAGGAGATCCAGGCCAGTTGCAGTATTGGCGTGGTGTTCTGCTCTGAAGAGTTCTCCACAGGCAACGATTTCATCACCCATGCCTATCAAGCCTGTGAAGTGGCACGTTCGAAAGGGGGTAACAGCTACTATATTGCCGAGGAGCCGATTCCGGCTACCGAAAGCGGCACCTCGGGCGAGGCCGATCTCTCCGCACTGATTCGATTTGCCTTCGACAACGATAAATTCCAACTTGCCTATCAACCCATCGTCAGCCTGCATGGCGACACCCGGGAAAACTATGCGGTCACCCTGCGACTGCTCGACGAACAACAGGAGGAGATTCAACCGGACCATTTCCTGAGTAAGATCGAGGAGATGGGTCGTATGCATGAGTTGGACAGATGGGTCATAAAAAATGCCATCGACGAACTGGCGAAACAGCGTAAGCAGGGTAAAAAGATCAATTTTCTGGTCAATATCTCCGGCAGCTCTCTGGATGATGAGACCCTGCTGCTGTTCGTCTGCGATTGTCTGAGGGACTATGAAGCCAAGGGCTCATGGATAACCTTTCAGTTCGATGATGGTGAAGCGAGAAGTCATCTGCAGAAGCTGAAGAAGTTCGCTGAAGGATTGAAAAAGATCAAATGCAAAACCTGTATCGACCATTTCGGACTGGCGAAAAAGCCCGAAGCGATACTCAGCAGCTTTCCCCTCGATTTCGTGCAGTTCCACAGCTCATTTTTGAGTGATCTGTCTGAAAATCAGGATAAACAGGACAAACTGAATCATCTGAACGAACTGGTTCAGGCGGAGGATATCAAGACCATCGCCTCCGGGGTGGAGGAAGCAGGCAGCCTGGCGATACTCTGGTCGATCGGAATCAACTACATTCGGGGCTACTTCATCCAGGAGCCATCAGACTCCATCGACTACGATTTCAACAGTGACTGAGGCTGTAAGAGATCGCCCCGAATCCTCGGCAACCAGACTGCCACTAAAAAAGGCGCCGCAGCGCCTTCCTCAACCACTCGCCCAGACAGGCCGGACAACTACCAGGGCATAAAATTGTTCCAAAACGTCATCGGACGGGAGACATCATGAATATTGTGATTCATGCTGTGCATTCCCCGCTGTATGCTGTAGGTGGAGTGGGTCATATTCTTCATCGACTCATTCATGGAGTTCATACTGGTCAGCATTGGTTCCAGCGCTCTCACGTCATGAGCCATGGAATCGACACTCACAGCCATGGTGCGGACGTTCGCAGAGAGCTGGCCAACACTGTCAGTCATGGTCATCAGATTACTCGACATGACATTCATGTTCGAGTCAACGCTAAGCGCCAGAAAGTGAACATCCTTGGCCAGACTGAAGATCAGGTAGAAACCGTAGGCGGCCAGCAGGATAAAGGCGAAAAGAGATGGGTATACGATCAGTTCCCAGCGCCTGGCACTGGTCTCAAACGCCTGAGAAAGACGGTCCATCGAGGACTGATTTTCACTCACTTCCTGGTCAATATCCGTTTCTACAGAAGGGCCGTTTAGGGATTTATCGTCATATTTATCTGTCATGCTTCGCAGAACCTGACTGTTACCTTCTCATTACTTAGTTGGAAAATATTAGCATAACAATTATTTATCACAATAAAAGTCTCTTTATATGCTAATAGACTGAATCAGCGTCAAGGTGGTTACAGGGCGGTGCAGGCCGTTGTTGTCAGGGGCAGTGATCGGGCAATGCCATACCATGATTTAAATTATGGTTTTAACCAGATCGAGCAAGAATCCTTTCAAAACAAAGGGTTAATCTGTAACGGTTATGAATCCTTAATTACCGCCAAACAGATTTAGTGAAAAATCAGTGGATTGCTCGTGACCAAGGGATAGAGAGCGAAAGATCCGCCGCATTACCACAAATTTTACGTGGTAATGACGAACGGATCCTCTCAATCAACGCTTGTTTGTTAGAAATCGCCGGCCGCACCGCGATTCATGATATCCAGGATGTACTCTTTAACCTGAATGGCCTTCTCTTTCAGCGCCGGTGGCAGTGGCTCTCCGCCATAGATCATCATGTCCATATTCAAGGTCATCAGCCACAATTTTCCCTGTTGGTCCTCAATCAGGGTAATCCGGCAAGGCAGATAGGCGGAATAGGCATCGGAGTAATCCAACATCTCTGCCGCGATCAAGGAGTTACAAAAAAGATAGATCTTTACAAATCGATACTCGCTGCCGGATTTAGCCTCGATATCAAGCGACAGAGGCAGTTCACCTACATTGGACATGTTGTGTTCGTTGGCAACGAACTTCATGGTCTCTTCCACGTCTTCAGCGCTCAGACCCTCCTCCACTGGCACTTTCCAGATACTCGCTTCAGCAGCACTATTGGTCTCCACCAATGCCTGGCCGAACTCTTTGAAGACATCCCCGGCTCCAGGATCAAAGCCATCGAGTGCACTATTGAATTTTGCATACAGGGCCGCAGCGCCGATTACCGCCAGCAGTCCAATCAAAGCAAATAGATTTCTTAACATCCCCATCTCTCTCTCCACAAACAATTTATCTTTCTAAATGCAGTCTCCCGGTGGGTGAATACCGTTAGACCTAATGCGCTGTTGCTCGCATTCGTATGCCCAGCACGACACACTTGCTGATAGGCGACTTACCAATTATGCCTCACAAATGATAACAGACCCCAATGAATTGATTGAGCAAATGGCTATTGTGCGACATATTTCGGATAGAGGGCTGCCGTAAGTGCATAGAACTCTTTACTCCCCTTGCCCCTGGGATCGAGTTCATAGACTGCCAAACCCTCACTGAATGAGCGCCGGAACACCGTTCTCTGGCAGAGACGATGCTTTACAAAGCGAACATCCGGCAGTGATACCAGAGCAGCCGCTGCCTCATCGGACTCCCGTATCGCGTGGTGTGTATCGGCACGATTGATGAACGTCAGCAGCTCGGGACGCTCCCCATCCACCGCCTCATCGAGAAAATTTATAAAGCGCTGAGTGGACCAGATATCAGCCTGAGAAGGCGGTACCGGTATCACCACCCGATCTGCCAGCGCCAGTGCCAGCTTCATCGACTCGATGTCGGACGCCCCCACATCGATCAAAACCTCATCATAGCCGGCAAGTTTTTTACGGCTCAGAGCAGAGCCGCTTTTTATCTTCAGAAAGGGTTCAAAACCCTCTTCACTGCGGACTTCAGAAACATCACTCAATGTTGCCTGTGGATCTGCATCGATGACCAGTACATCAGCCTCAGCCATTTCCAACCAGACAGCCAGATTGAAGGTGACCGTACTCTTTCCGGACCCTCCTTTCAGACTACCGATTACAGTTATCATACACTCCCCTTTATTATTGTGATTCGCCCCGTTACTAGACTGATCCGGTACCCGCTACTGAATGAATTGCCGTTAAACTGTCAGTACCGTCTATCTAGGGCTTTGTGAGTAGACACTATTCTCACCAGGCCAGTTTTGCGAGACCTGAGGCCAGTTTTGCTGCTGTGTCAGTTTATACCAGGCACCCTCTCCATCAGAGTGGCCATCATACCAGTTGACCCGCTTGTTATCCGTGCCGGCATGACGCTCGGGTGGCATCTGCCAGCTTGGGTAGGCTTGCGGCATAGGTGCTGCATAGCGCCCCCAGAGTGCTCCCCCTGCCTGGTAGGGCTGGACCATTCCCGGATATCGATTGGGAGGTAGGTAGGCATAAGCCGGCTGCGGCATACGCAAATGAGGAGCCGGTCTGAATCTGAAAGGTTCCGGCCAGCGCTTATAGGCATAGCCAGGCAGCCGATTCATCTGCATCGGCGCTCTGCGATAGGTGCCATATGCCACAGGGGCATAGCCTCTGTGGTCCGGCCTGAATTTATGTCCTGAAAAGCGCCCATTGCCATAGACATAGCGCGGTGCCGGCGAGGGTCTTTGAATCATTCTGGGATCTGCCCTGTAAGCAGACTGCATTGCGGGCACCGCTTGATAAGCACCATATCCATACCGAGGCATCCGCGGATAGGCCTGGGGAGTGTTGTTCGCATAGGAGCGGGTGTTCGCTTTTTTCACCGGGTTGAGTGGGCGATAGACATAATGCTCCGGTATGGTGATATTTGCCGCGCGGTAGGCTACAGCCGGGGTAGCTGCCTGCCGGGGGAGTTGCGCCGGCTTCATCGGTCTGAATCGATAGCCCTGATGGGTCTGTTGCATCTGGTTGTAGGCGGTGTAGTGTGGTGCAGCTCCTTGCGCTGTGCGTGGTCTCTCCGCTGACCAGGGTCTGAAGCGATAGGCGGACGGACTGGCGGAAAAGCGGTTGCCCGCGTAGTTGGGCTGCCCATGCTGCCAGTTTACGCCATAACCCGGAACGCCGTTGACGGCAGGTGACTGCCATGGAGATTTCGCTGCACCATAACGACCCTCAGCCTTCAGTTCAGCGGTGGGAATCATGGTTGCGGTAAAGACACCAGAAAGCAGTAATGCAAACGCTGCGATTTTCATCAGGGTTACCTGTTTCCTTGTTATCAGCTTGTAAGATTGGGCCGTGTCACCCAACCGGATAATGCTTGAATCATCTTGAGTTTCTCTCTGTTCCAGGCGGCGATTCGATCATTCTGTCAACAGTGTCGACTCGACTCTGCAACCTTGTTCAGCATCACTCGCTCAAGCAGATTCTTTAATTAAGTAAATACTCGACAGTTTAGCGGTAAATAGCCGACTGCAAAACTGTTTTAACGTTTTTTTCCACTTTACCAACCCGCTAACCGGTGTTTGCATGATTCAGGGCGCCATGGGTTGAGGTTCACAGGTGTAGAAGGGAGTTGTATCTGACGGGAAACCACGATCCAGCCGATCATCCGGACGAAACCGGTACTGGTTGCCCTGAGAGTAGCCAAACCGCCCGCTTTCAGAGGTTGACTGCTGGGGACGGAAGCGGAGCTTCCCAGAGGGTTGGCGAATCTCCCGGTTGGTCAGATTACGCTGCTTGATCCGCTCCTGCTCTGCTGGATTTATGGGACGAAACTTGAAGCCCTGATGGTATGGCGTTATCTCATGCCGCTCGGGTACCGGCCTATAGGTACCTTCAGGCAAGCCGAATGGGGTATCGGTGTAGTCTCGATAGTGCTGTGTTGACCGGCCAGCGGAGCCACTCCATTCAGCCTCTGTCTGAGCTGCACTCTGCTGCGACTCATTCAGTGGGCGCCACTCATACTGTCCATATACCCCGCTGTTTGAGCGGCTTCCGACAGACTCGGGATTATTGAGAGGATAAGCGTAGCGCTCGGCAAACAGCTGTACGGGTGCCAACAGACAGACCAACCATAACAACAGCAAAGAGATGTTGATGTGCAAACCCGCATACTCCGCAGTAAGTCTGGTGCAGCATCAGGCTGCAACAGACTATGATCAACTCAGCAGGAAACCGGTTTGATCAACAGGGCCGAAGCTGGCCCATGACCATCCATCACCCGCTTACTTAAGGCGAATTCCCCGTCGAGCAGCCTTTTTTCGAACCGGAAAACTTGCAACATTTGAATCAGCTTTCTTCTTCGGCTCTGCGGCTTGCTTGACTTTACTCTCACCATTCCCTTTCTTGGCGGCACTACCCGCCTTTTTCTTAGCAACCTGCTTTTTCAAGGTCGATGGACGTTTTTTCGGTTTCGCCGGGGTTTGCTGTTTTGTTTTAACCGGGCTCTTCTCAGTTGGAGCTTCCTTTTTACTTTCAATCTCAGCTGCTTGTGGCGCTTCTGGCGCAACAGCCGCTTCCACTGCAACCTCATTTGTGGACTCAGATTCTACAGTTGGAGGCTCAACCGGTTGCGGCTCGGATTTCACCTCATCCTGCTTTTTCACATCCACGCCGGCTGTCTTCGCTTCGGCTGCAACCTGAGTTCTCTCCTGCTTGGCAGGCGCCGCTGCAACGGGTGGCTCAGAGTCCTCTGGAGTTGAGCCGCCAGCCGTTGGGGCCGGGCTGCCAGAGCTGCTGCTGCCCCCGCCGGAGCTGCTGCTGTCAATCTTCTTCTCGACTGGGGGAGAGGCCTGTTTCGGCTTTCTCGCACGACCTTTGAACAACTGACCAATCAGCAGAAAGATACCTTTGAACAGATAGAAGACCAGGCTGAAAAGTGCAATCACTTTAGTCCAGATCAGCATACCGATAGAGCTTTTCTGCTCTGACTGAACTTTCTCGGCAGCTGTTTCTGCGGCCGCCTCGACCGGCTTTGCGGCTGGCTCTTCCAGTTGTGCGATCAGATGCTCGCTGCCAGCCGGTGCTGTTGCTGCGGCAACTTCCAGAATATCCTTACTCGCTTTAATACAACCCAGTGGAATAACAATCAGGGTCAATATGGTGGAGACCATGACACCGGAAGCCAGGGAGATTGCCATGCCCTGGAATATGGGATCAAAGAAGATCACCGATGATCCGCACACCAGTGCGAACGCGGTAATCATGATCGGTCGGGTTCTGGTCTTACAGGCCATGATCACCGAATCGACCACAGAGACACCCTGCTGAACCTGATGGATTGAAAAATCCACCAACAAAATGGAGTTACGCACAATGATACCGGCCAGCGCAATCCAGCCGATCATCGAAGTCGCGGTGAACTCACCACCCCAACCGGCCTGGAAAAAGAGAAAATGGGCCGGAATGATACCGAGCAGCGTCAACGGAATCGGCGCCATGATCAGTGCCGGAATCCTGAAGTTGCCGAACTCCCACACCACCAGGATATAGATCAGCACCAGCGCCACGGCAAAAGCGGCTCCCATGTCACGGAAGGTTTCAAAGGTGACCGTCCATTCACCGGCCCACTCGATGGCTGTTGAGGAGTCGTTCTTCGGTGCGCCTAGCCAATTGGCATCAATCGGCACATTATCTGGTGCAACATAGCCCTTCTCTTCAAGCAGATCCTGAACCTGGAGCATGCCATAGACCGGTGCAGCCAGTTTACCACCCACTTCCGCGACCACATATTCCACATCACGCAGATCCTTGTGGTAGATGATCGGATCCTCATAGACCTGTTCAAAGCGTCCCAGTTCACGCAGTGGAACGGTCACTCCCTTATTCGACTGAATAGGCAGATCCCCCAGGCGTGTAATCTCCGAACGTTCAGCCAATGGCACCTGCATCATGATATTGATTGGCTCATGGCCGGCACGCTGTTTGACATCACCGAGTGGCGATCCACCCAGAGCCATACCCAGGTTACGATTGATGGTATCCACCGAAATGCCGCGACGCACCGCTTTTTCCGTATCCACGGTGAAGCGCCAGTACTGGTAGGGATCACGCATGTAGTTGTCCACATCCCGCAGACTTTCCGTCTGTTCAAAGATATCGGTGAGATCCTGAGCAACCTTGCGCCGCACTTCCGGGCTTGGGCCATGCACTTCTGCAACCACGGATTGCAACACCGGAGGTCCAGGCGGCATCTCAACCACGGCAACCTTGGCGCCGGTACCCTCGCTCAGCTTGGCCAGCATGGCCCGGGTTTCAACGGCGATCTCGTGGCTGGTTCTCGAGCGCTCTGTCTTGTCCAGCAGTTGTACCTGAACTTCCGCCAGCCAGGGATCCTTACGCAGATAGTAGTGCCTGACCATACCGTTGAAGTCGAAGGGTCTGGCGGTACCGGCATACACCTGCACCGCAGT
>JAHRHW010000011.1 GCA_019100305.1 Candidatus Thiodiazotropha taylori
TGATCATAAGCACGATGACGATCATAAGCACGATGACGATCACAAGCACCATGACGATCATAAGCACGATGATGATCATAAGCACGATGACGATCATGAGCACGAGGCAGAGAGCCATAGTGACTTCACCGCGCATTACAGTTTTCGATGCGAACAACCTTCACAGCTGAAGAAGATTGAATTTGATCTCTTTAAACGTTTCCCGGGTACCGAACAGCTTGAGGTTCAGAGTATTTCTAAAAAGGGTCAGCAGAAGATAGACTTAACACCAGGAGACAGCACCCTGGAACTCTGAGACCTTTAATGCCGCAAACCGCTGCCATACTGTTGAAAGATCTACGTTTTGGCTGGCGTAAAAACCTGCCTGAGGTATTGCATATAGCGGATCTTGAAGTGCCCAGGGGTGAACGAATCTTCATCGGAGGCGCCAGTGGTAGCGGCAAGAGCACTCTGTTGGCGCTGCTCGCCGGGGTCAATCTGCCGACCCAGGGTGAGGTGAAGGTACTCGGCGAGACGATCAATCGTCTCAGTGGCGCCAGGCGGGACCATTTCCGCTCCGATCACATCGGGTTTGTCTTCCAGCTGTTCAATCTTATCCCCTATCTTTCGGTGTTGGAGAATGTCACCCTGCCCTGCCGTTTCTCACATCTGCGCAGGCAGAAGGCCATCGAAGCGGGTGGCGATCTTCAGACAGAGGCGATGCGGTTGCTGACCCACCTGGATATGGCCCACAAGAGTCTCATCCATCGCCCGGTGACTGAACTCAGTGTTGGACAACAGCAACGGGTCGCCACGGCCCGGGCCTTGATCGGTGCCCCCGAAATCATCATTGCAGATGAGCCTACCTCCGCCCTCGACAGTGATATGCGACAGGCATTTCTAAGGTTGTTGTTCCAGGAGTGTGACGATACCGGATCGACTCTGCTGTTCGTCAGCCATGACCGTCAGCTCGCGTCCCTGTTCGAGCGCCATATCGCGCTGGATGAGATCAACCAGGCCGATCAGGAGGGGCAGTGATGGCGATCCTTTCACTTGCCTTGAAAAGCCTGTTCAACCGCCGCTACACGGCCGGGCTGATCCTGATCAGCATCGCCCTGAGTGTCTCACTGCTGCTGGCTGTCGAGCGGTTACGGGTGGAATCACGCAACAGTTTTGCACACACCATCTCCGGCACAGATCTGGTGGTTGGCGCCCGCAGCGGCTCGATCAACCTGTTGCTCTACTCGATATTCCGCATCGGTGACGCCACCAACAATATCTCCTGGAAGAGTTATAAAAAGTTTGCCGAGCACGATCTGGTGAAGTGGACTATCCCTATCTCTCTGGGGGATTCGCACAAAGGTTATCGGGTGATGGGTACCAATCAGGACTATTTCCGATATTACAAATACGGCAACAAAAACAGCCTGGCTTTTAATCAGGGCCAACCTTTCGAGCAGGTCTACCAAGCCGTATTGGGACAGGAGGTGGCCCGTGAACTCGGCTACCAAATCGGTGAGAAGATCATCATTGCCCATGGAGCGGGTAAGACCAGTTTCACACTGCATGATGACAAACCGTTCGAGGTGGTGGGCATACTCGAACCCACCGGCACACCTGTCGATCGTACTGTCCACGTTCCGCTCGAGGGCATCGAGGCAATCCATAAAGACTGGATTGGCGGTAGACAGGTTGCCGGCTTGAAGATCAGTGCTGAGGAGGCACTGGAAAAGAACCTGACACCGAAGGCAATCACTGCCTTTCTAGTCGGACTGAAGAGCAAAATCGCCACCTTCCGGGTTCAACGGGAGATCAACGATTATCGTAAGGAACCTCTGCTGGCAATCCTCCCCGGGGTGGCGCTGCAGCAGCTCTGGGATATGATGGGAGTGGCAGAGAATGCGTTACTGGTCGTCACGATACTGGTGGTGTTTGTAGGCCTGATTGGTATGCTCACTGTCATGCTTGCCGGTCTCAATGAGCGACGCCGGGAGATGGCGATACTGCGCTCGGTGGGGGCCCGCCCGGGACATATCCTGCTGCTGGTCACCGGTGAGAGCCTGTTGCTTAGCCTGATTGGAATCGCGCTTGGCTTGTTGCTGCTCTATTCCGGTCTGTTGCTCGGCCAGCCTGTCATCGAAAGTCGCTATGGCCTACACTTGCCAATCGGTTTTCCCTCAATGCGGGAGTGGATTATCCTGGGCCTGGTTGGAACTTCCAGTTTGATTATTGGCCTAATACCCGGTTATCGCGCCTATCGCTACTCCCTCTCAGACGGTATGAGCATGCGTATCTGATGTGCTGTTAACCATCTGATCGCTGGATTAAAAAAGACACTTGAGGTCGACAGATGAAAAACTGGTTTGGCATACTGATTTGTACTGCATTTCTGCTCTCTCTGGGCCCCATACAGGCGGAAACAGCCCAGGAACTGGAGTGGGATGCGATGATCCCGGAGGACTACCGGCCAGACAAGATCATGAATCAGTTTGGGGATATCAGTGAGCTTGATGATAATGACCCCAGGGCACAGAAAATCATGGAAGAACTCGAGGCAGCCTGGAAAGTGGCACCTGTGGTCGAGAGTCTGGATGGGAAACGGATCAGGCTACCGGGCTTTGTGGTGCCGCTTGAAGGAGATGGCAAGAAACTGAGCGAATTTCTTCTGGTACCCTACTACGGCGCCTGCATTCACGTACCGCCTCCACCCGCCAACCAGACAGTCTATGTAAAAGTCCCAACGAGGGATGCTAAGATCCGCCAGGCTTTCGATACTGTCTGGGTTACCGGGGTTCTAAGCGCCAAATCTTTCGACAGTGATCTCGCCACAGCCGGATATCAACTGCAGGCAGAAGAAGTCGCGCCTTACGATGAATAACCAGGCTCGTCTGCTTACAGGTGCAAGCCTGTGCAGCGTGCTTTTCTGCAGTCCGCTTCAGGCCAAGGAGGTTACCTGCCACCTGCATACACCGGCGGACTACAACAAGTTCAGCAAGCAACCCTTGGTGATACCCGCGGTGGGTAACCCATCGGAATGTGCGCAGCTCAATCTGCGAAGCTTCAGCAACAGAGGCCGATGCCATTGCCCTCAAAGCGGGATCAGTTTTCAGGAGAACATTAGCCCGACTGATTTCTCTTCCTCAAGCAATCGACCTGAACTGTTGCCTTGATTGCCCCGTTCGATTTATCTCAGAAATCGTAGAGTGCATACGACCTAGTACAGAGTCAAAGAGACTAAGAAAGAATCGGAGATGTTGGTAAAACAGGTCCGCTAACAACTCGCGCAAAGCAGATGTGAAATTGACATTGGTAAAGCCAAATTCTTGAATATACTTAATCGAATAATCCCAAGCATGCTTATGAAGCTAATCGATCAATAATATCCACAATCACTAAAGCAAACATAACAATAAGTTTTGTATAGATATTAAGTGGTTGTTGAGGATATAGAGGTATGGCCGGTAAAACTGTGAAATTCCCCATTCCGCGCCTAACCTATTAATAACTATTCAGAATATCAAAAATGACTACTACAGTTTATCTGTATCTGATGACGTTGGCTTCACATGAGTAAGATGCTCTTTAAAATCCATGTACAGCCGATCCTGCGTTTCGATGCGTGTTTCGAGTTGAACAATGGTGGCTCCACTGTCTGTTAATTCTTGCACTGTAAGATGATGCTGCTCGAGCAGTTTCTCATGCTCAGTCTGTAGAGTAGTGTAATTTTCTTGCATCTTTTCCAGGTCAGACTCAAGCTTTGCCTGCATTGATGTCAATTTATCCATGGATGAGTGGGAAGTTTGTAGTTCACGCTTTAGAACCTTTGTGCTCTTTTGACTTTCTTTTAATTCCGTTGATAAACGAGCATTGTCTTTGTTAAGTTGGGTTAACTCATTCTGCTTAACAATCAATGTCTGAGCTTGTTGTCGGGCATCGGCTTGCAGTTGCTGAATTTGTTGCTCGTGTTGACGGATACCCTGATCGCGTTGCTCTTTTACCGAGTGTCGATAGTGCTCAAGACTCACCCTGGCGTGCTTGTGTTTATCTTCAAGTGAATTAATTGATTGATCTTTGTCCTTTATTCTTAACTCATACTCACTAATGACTTTGGCATTTTCCCTGACTTGTGCTTTCAACTCGGTTAGCTGTTCCTGGGTATCTATATGGGCCTTCTTCTCATCGGAAAGCTCTTCTTCCCGATTGGCTAGTTTTGAAAGGGAATCATCGAGTGCTTGTTGGATTTCAGCGATTTTCACTTCGGACCGACTGACTTCTTCTTTATGGCGTGACTCCGCTGACTCAATTATTTCAGCGGCTTCCTCACGCAGATGACGAGCTAGACGCACGACAATTTCTTTCAGATTCTCACTCAGGAGTTCCTCGTCATCAAGACGACTGCCTTCTGCTTCAGACAACTCCTTCAAGTAGCGGGAAATGGTGGTTTTTGAACCGGTATTACCCAGTTCGATACGTACCGCATCGATCGTGGGACGTATGCCTTTAGCAATCAATGCATCTCGCGCCTGCTCAACAAGTACTTTGCTTATCCCGCCGCGTGCCATAGTAACTCCGCCAATTTCATAACATATTACGTAATATGTATATACAGTTAGCATAGACCTGTCAAGTTAGATAATTATATGCTATATATACAAAGGATAATATTGAATTATCCGATGTTTAGCCGGTTTTCGTGATCATCACTCCCCATGAAGGGTATGAAATCCCGAAACAGTGCGACTGAGGTGATCAACCCCCTGGAGGCGAATGGTAATGAGTAAGGCCAGCACAGCTGATTCACTACAGCGCTACCTGAACGCAGCAACCCGGGAGAACACCCGGCAAAGCTACCGCGCTGCGGTCGAACATTTTGAAGTGTCATGGGGCGGCTTCCTGCCAGCAACCGCCGACCAGATCGCCCGTTACCTGGCGGACCATGCGGAAACCCATACGGTAAACACCCTGCGCCAACGCCTTGCAGCCCTGGCCCGCTGGCATCAGGACCAAGGTTTTCCCGATCCGACCAAAGCCCCGCTCGTCAAAAAGGTGATCAAGGGCATCGCTGAGGAACACCCCTATCAGGAGCGACAGGCCAAACCCTTGCAGCTGGAACAGCTCCAGACCGTGGTCACCTGGCTTGAACGGCGATTGGGACAGGCGCAGCAGGACAATCAGCGTGCTCAGGTTCTCCAAGGCCTGCGCAATCGTGCGATGCTATTGATGGGTTTCTGGCGGGGGTTTCGCAATGATGAGCTCTGCCGTCTACGGATCGAGCACATTGAAGTCGTTCCGGGTGAAGGCATGACGCTGTTTCTACCTCGATCCAAAACGGATCAACAAAACCGGGGGCGTGCCTATCCCGTGCCGGCACTGAGCCAATTGTGCCCGGTCTCGGCCTATCTGGACTGGATCAACGCCACGAGATTGTCCACGGGGCCTGTGTTTCGAAGCCTCTCGCGCTGGGGGCAGATCGGTAAGACCTCGCTCCATCCGGACAGTTTGAATGCCATCCTAAAAACCCTCTGGAAAGACGCGGGTCTCATCGAGGCGGATCGCTATTCCAGCCATTCGCTACGTCGGGGCTTTGCCCATTGGGCCAGTGCGCACCGGTGGGATTTGAAGACGCTGATGGACTATGTCGGTTGGCGGGACCCTAAATCGGCCCTGCGCTATTTGGATTCCGCCTTTCAGGACACACAGAACCGGATCCAGCAGGATTTGGTCTCCTCTTTGCCCGCACAAATGGAGATCCCACGTACCGAGATTCTTGTTGATTTTAGTCTTGAACCTTTCCATAAGCGGGTACGCAGTGTTAAAAAAATCCGGGAGCATCTGGTACGGCACTGCCTAAAGCGCTTTGGAGCTCGCGCCCAGGAGGGCTCTTCGGGGCGTTATCGGCTTGAGGTTGAGCACCGGGACGCCGATCACCTGAATGAGATCATGGATGACCTGCTGCAGGAGCTACACACCATGGCGAATGATCGCGACTGTTTCATCGAAGTGTCGCTACTAGACCCAGAGACGCACCGCATCTGGGATTGAATGGATCCACAAGCAATAAACTCTTAAAAGGATTACTACAATGGATTGCTATAAAAAGAAAAAATATAAACCATGAGTCAGATCACCGATACGGCTTACCCTATTATCAAACCCAATCTCTCGGAAAACGAGCTAGAGGTATTGTTCAAACCCAGCACTGACGAGATTGCAGAGGCCAGTCGACTGAAGGGTATGGACACACGACTGGGATACCTCGTGACGCTAAAGACTTTGCAGCGACTGGGCTATGTCGCACGCATAGTTCAAGTTCCAGACACGCTTTTAGACTATCTCTACCGTCATTTTTTATCTCCGCGAAAGCGACCATCCCGAACTGCATTGAAGGCCTATGAACGCTCGGACAAACGTATGCGCCACCTCAACGACATGCGTCAGGCTCTTGAGATTCAACCCTTTACACCAAAGAATCAACCTTGGTTAATAGCCATTGCTAAACAACACGCCGAAACCAAAGAGCTGGTTACTGATATCATCAACGTGATGCTGGAGGAACTCGTTCATCACCGCTTTGAATTACCGGGTTTCCCCACCCTAGATCGAATTGCCGCCAATGCTCGAAAAGCCGTCAACGATCGCTGCTTCCGGAGCATTGTCGACCAGCTGTCCAGCAGCGATAAGGCACAGATCAATGATATGCTGTCACGCAAACGGCAAGATCCCACCAGCATCTGGCAGACACTGAAGCGGGAACCGAAAAAGCCTACCAATAAAGAAATACGGAGTTATCTGCAGCATGTCCGCTGGTTGCAGGCGCTCGGTGCGAATCTGCCGGTCCCGGATCTCCCCGTGACTAAGCTCAAACAATTTACCCTGGAGGCCCGGGCGGCTAATGCGGCGGAGATGGCCAAGCTTCGACCTGAAAAACGCTATGCCCTGGCCGTGATCCTGATTCACAGCCAACACAGTAAAGCCTTGGACGACGTGGTCGACATCTTTGTACGTATCATGCGTAAACTGGAGCGAAGCGCGCAAGATCAATTGCAACACTACCTGTTGGAACATCAGAAGCGGGTCGATCAGCTGATTGCCCAGTTTCGGGATGTGTTGGCCGGTTTTCAGTCCAGTGAAACACAAAAAGCGAAAGCCAATGCCATACCCTCAGTCATTGGCGGTGAAGTGGAAGAGGTCATTGCTCAGTGTGATGAACACCTGGCCTACGCGGGTAACAACTATATCCCCTTCATGCTGAAGTCGTTTCAGAAACAACGCAGTTTATTAATCAATTGCTTGCGGATACTCGATTTGCAAAGCAGCACTGATGACGTAAGCACCCTGACGCTGATCGAACTACTGAAATCTCTCGCCAACAGCCATAAAGCCTATCTCACAGCGGATGCCATTGCTCAAGTGACCGGTGAGGCCTTCGATTCGGGCTGGATGCCCGAGCGTTGGCGGCAAATGATCCACGTCGTCGACCCCATATCCGGAAAACCGCTGATTCATCGCAAATACTTAGAGCTTTGTATTCTGGCGCTCGTTAAGCAGGAACTGGGTTCAGGTGATCTGTTTGTCATCAATAGCGCCATCTACGACGATTATCGCGATGAATTTGTTGATGACGAGACCCTGGAAAAGGAGTTAGAGCCGTACAGCAACTATGTCGCTCTTCCCCTATCGAACGCCAAGGAGTTTGTCACGCACTTGAAGCAATGGCTGGCGGATATGGCCAAACAGGTGGATGAAGCCTTTCCCGAGAATGCTCATGTGGAAATTGTTGAGGGCCGGATATCTATTAAAAAAGGTCCATCGGCGTCAAAACCGGACATGACCGTCTTGGACAATGCTATCAAGGAGCGTCTGCCGCCGACCAATCTGGTCGATATTCTAACCGAAACGGAAAAGTGGCTTGGCCTGAATAAGCTGTTTTTTCCATATTCGGGCAATCTGCCACGCATTCAAGAGGCGGAAAAGCGATTTATCACCACCTTGTTTTGCTATGGCTGTAACCTGGGACCTGCTCAAACCGCAAGAGCCTTCAAGGATCTTAGCCGTAAACAGATTGCCTGGCTTGACCAAAAGCAAATCAGCGAAGAGAGCATCGATAAAGCGATCACGGCTGTTGTGAACATGTACGACAAGTTTGAGCTGCCGCGCTACTGGGGCACAGGAAAATACGCCTCCGCCGACGGCACCAAGTGGGATCTCTATGAACAAAACCTGATGTCAGAATACCATATCCGGTACGGGGGTTACGGCGGTATCGGTTACTATCATGTCGCCGATAGTTACATCGCACTGTTCAGCCATTTCATCCCCTGTGGTGTCTATGAGGCGATCTATATTCTTGACGGCTTGATGAAAAACGAGTCTGACATCCAACCAACCACCTTGCACGGTGACACCCAGGCACAGAGTTATCCGGTATTTGGGCTAGCCTATCTGCTGGGTATCGATTTGATGCCGCGCATGCGGAATATTCGTGATTTGTCATTATTCCGACCCGATAAACGTTATCGGTACCGAAATCTGGATAGCCTCTTTAAAAAAACGATAGACTTCAAATTGATTGAAAAGCATTTCAAAGACATGCTGCGTGTGGCCGTATCCATCAAGCTTGGAAAAATCTCGCCATCAACAATACTTCGGCGACTGGGAACCTACAGCCGAAAAAACAAACTCTATTTTGCCTTCCGAGAGCTTGGCTATGTGGTCCGTACGGTCTTCTTGCTGCGCTATATCAATGAACTGGAATTACGCCAGACGATTCAATCCGCCACCAACAAAAGCGAGCAGTTTAATGACTTCGTGAAATGGCTCTTTTTCGGTGGAGAAGGCATCATTGCAGAGAACATGCGTTACCAGCAACGCAAGATTGTCAAATACAATCATTTGGTCGCCAACATGGTCATTTTGCACAATGCAGAGACCATGACACGCATATTACGGGAACTGTCGGAAGAGGGATTTAAGCTGTCTCCAGGAATGCTTGAGCAACTCTCCCCTTACTGGCGATATCATATCAATCGGTTTGGGCACTACCACGTGAATTTACTTCGATCTGCACCACCACTACATTATTTGTTGAGATTATTCAGTTACTGAACTATTTTGTCAAAAATAAATTCGTATCTAATTGATTAGATTGATAATAATAGATATGCAGCGTTAGTGCCTCAGCCATTAAAAAGATATTTTCACTCTGCTCAGCAATGCAGTAGAGTCCCCATTTATAGGCTCGATTCGATAACACACTTCTGAGGCCTATAGACTAATATTGGAACTATAATGAGTAAGAAAAACAATCTAATCGGCTGGCGAGAATGGCTGACTCTGCCGGAACTTGGTATACAGGATATCAAGGCCAAGATCGATACAGGCGCCAGGACCTCAGCGCTGCATGCATTCAGCTTGGAAAGCTATCAAGAGAGTGGTATAGCGATGGTCCGCTTTGGAATGCATCCTCTGCAAAACAACACGGATTTTGAACAATGGTGTACAGCAAAGGTTATCGACGAGCGAGAGGTGACTGATTCCGGCGGGCACAGGGAAAGCCGTTTTGTGATTCGCACCCCGGTTAAGTTAGGTCCCCATCAATGGGATATCGAGGTGACTTTAACTAACAGGGATACGATGAAATTTCGCATGCTGCTGGGTCGTACAGCCATCGCAGGACACTTTAGAGTGGATCCGGAAGCCTCGTATCTCTATGGTAAACCTAGAAAAAATACGCATCGTCCATCAAAACAGAAACCTAAAAAATGAAAATCGCGATACTTTCAAGAAATCCGAAACTCTATTCTACCCGCCGCCTCGTGGAAGCTGGAGAACAACGTGGTCATGAAGTGCATATCATCAATACGCTGCGTTGTTACATGAACACTACGTCAACCAAACCCGAAGTTCACTACAATGGTGAAGCGTTAGTGGGTTACGACGCTGTCATTCCTCGAATTGGTGCCTCGGTTACATTTTATGGCACTGCTGTATTACGCCAATTTGAAATGATGGGTGTCTTTCCGGCCAATGAGTCCGTGGCCATTACACGCGCCAGGGATAAATTACGTTCACTGCAATTGCTGTCCCGGGATGGTGTGGGCATGCCAATAACCGGTTTTGCCAATTCCCCGGATGATGTTCAGGACCTGATCAAAATGGTGGGTGGGACTCCCTTGGTTATCAAACTTCTCGAAGGCACGCAGGGAATTGGCGTTGTGCTGGCTGAAACTAAAAAGGCCGCAGAGAGTGTGATAGAAGCGTTTATGGGATTAAAAGCGAATATTCTCGTCCAGGAGTTCATTAAAGAAGCCGGTGGTTCGGATATCCGCTGCTTTGTCGTAGATGGCAAGGTTGTAGCTGCCATGAGACGTCAGGCGCCAGAAGGTGAGTTTCGATCAAATCTGCATCGTGGCGGTTCCGCCGAACTCGTCAAAATCACACCCAAGGAGAGAGCAACGGCGGTACGGGCTGCAAAGGTCATGGGGCTCAACGTAGCTGGTGTTGATGTTCTAAGATCTGAGCGGGGACCGTTAATCATGGAGGTGAACTCTTCACCTGGTCTGGAAGGGATAGAAGCCGCCACTGGAAAAGATGTCGCAGGAATGATCATCGAATTTTTGGAAAAAAATGCCCGACCCCATAGAACTCGTACTCGGGGTAAGGGTTAAGTATGTCGACATTAACAATTGGCGGGGTCAGTATACCGCTCAATAGTCGTGTCAATCTAGATCTTCCAATTGCGCAATTACACACACACACACCACTGAACATGCCGATACGGGTGTGGCGGGGTAAAAAAGATGGTCCAACACTCTTTGTGAGTGCGGCGATTCATGGTGACGAACTTAATGGCGTTGAGATCATTCGTCGACTTCTCAACCAAAAAGCACTTACCCGATTACGCGGTACGCTGATAACCATTCCGATTGTCAATGTATACGGGGTAATTCAACACTCCCGCTATCTTCCTGACCGGCGTGATCTCAATCGTAATTTTCCGGGACATGAACGTGGGTCTCTGGCGGGTAGATTGGCAAACCTCTTCATGAAAGAAATTGTTGCAAATGCTACTCATGGAATTGATCTGCACACAGGGGCTGTACACCGCAACAATCTGCCTCAAATTCGAGCTAATATGGATGATGATGCCACCAACAATCTGGCCCATGCCTTTGGTGTGCCACTGTTGATTAACTCACAGCTAAGAGATGGATCACTACGTGAAACAGCTGCCGAATATGGTATACCAATGCTACTTTACGAGGCCGGTGAAGCTTTGCGTTTTGATGAAGTATCTATACGTGCTGGCGTAAAGGGTATTATCAATGTCATGCGTTCACTCAGCATGCTACCGACAATTCGACGATCAGCTAAAAAAACCTATGAACCGATTGTTGCAAGTAGCACTTCTTGGGTTCGAGCGCCGGAAAGTGGGATTTTTCGTGCCTTGGTACCGCTTGGCAGTCGTGTTAAACGAGATCAGTTGTTAGGTGTAATTGCTTCTCCATTTGGCGACCAGGAGTTTGAGGTGAAGGCAGCGTTTGGAGGAATTGTCATTGGAAGGACGAGTCTGCCATTAGCCAATGAAGGTGATGCGCTTTTTCATATCGCACGTGTTCAGGGTATTCGTGTGGCAGAGGAGAGCGTAGAGAATTTTACAGAGGAGCTTTCTCCGGAAGAAACGCTGAGCATTCCGGATGCAGATGCACCAATAATCTAAAAAAACATATCGATTGTGTAAGGTAACGCTATGAAAATATTGCAAATCCTGATCTTCAATTGTGTCTGCAACAGAATGAATACTGTGCGATATTCGATGCGGATTTACTGATATGTCAACTGAGAAAAATACGGAGTTTGCTGAACTGCTAACAAGTCCGACAACGTGGCTTACCGATACGGCAGAACGAGTATTTCTTGCCGCTCAATTATTTTTACCGAATCTTCTGGTTGCTGTCGTCATTCTGCTGCTGGGATGGGTCAGCGCTTGGCTTGCCAGGTTCGTCATACTGCGTTTTGGACGAGGAATGGACAGGATACTGACGGCGTTACATTTGGAAACGTCAGATCCAATACTGCACAGTCAATGGTCCGTATCAACCATAGTTGGGAATTTAACTTTCTGGATTATCATCGCATTTAGCATAGTTAATGCCTCCAATGAATTAAAGCTTGTATTTCTAGCAAACTGGTTGCAGGACTTGCTGAACTATCTCCCACGATTGCTTATCAGTGGTGTTATTTTCTTTATTGGAAAGTTGACTAGTGACGGTCTTCGTGACTTTATTCGGGGATACGCCACGGCACGAAATATTCAGCAAGGAGCAATACTGGCACAAATGGTTGGGTGGCTTGTGCTTGCATTTGCGCTGTTACTTGCTTTGGATCAGCTTGGCCTCGATATAAGACTTCTCGAAAATATCATTGTCCTCTCCTTCGCAGCATTTTTTGGCGGCACTGCACTTGCCTTTGGGCTGGGTGCTGCAGATTCTGTTCGGAATATTATGGCATCTCACTATCTGCGCAAACAATATCAACCTGGTCTGCGGGTGAAGGTTGGTGATCAGGAAGGAGAAATTCTGGAGCTTACACCGGTTGCTGTGCTGCTGGATACTGACAGCGGGCAAGCCTTGATTCCCACCCGCATCTTCATGGAAACGGCATCTGTTATTCTCGAACCGGAGAATCAGAATGAATAATGATCCACTTGTAACCTCATATCTCGAGACACATCCTGCAGCTGCGGCAAGCAGTCTGCATCAGGTTAGTACAACGGAGTTGACAGAGTTCCTGACCATGATATCTCCGCCGGTTGCATCAAGTGTACTCACTCATATGATGCCGACAGTTGCAGCAGATGTTTTAGACCGATTGGAAGATGAGCTTGCCGCTGAAATATTGTCTCTTATGCCAAATGAGGCTGCGGTTTTAACGATGCGTTCTCTCAATCGTAACAGACAAAATGCACTGTACAGCAAGATGCCTCAAAACGCAGTATTGCGTTTACGACTACAGATGCGTTATCCAGAAGCATTAGTCGGATCACTGGTTGATCCGGATAGTGTAACGCTTCGGCCGGATCAACGGGTGTCAAGTGCATTGCTGTTATTGAGAGAGGGTGGTCAGCGTATATCACAACAGATATATCTCATTGACAATGAACGTCATCTCCATGGCTATGTTGATATAAAAAACCTCATCGTTACTCGAGAACGTACTACATTATCAAGAATAATGAAGAAAGTTCCGTTAGTGCTTAATGTTCGTGCACCATTGCATTCAGCAGAGGATTTAGATGTATGGCTCGATTTTGATAGTCTGCCAGCAGTTGACAGACATGGAGCTTTTCAGGGTGTTCTACGTCGAGACGCTTTGATGCGTGAAGATCACTCCCTACTGACAAGCATTTCATCTGAGAAAGAATTTACCAGAACCCGTACAGCATTGTCCGATATTCTCTGGCTCATTGTAAGCTCGATGCTTGCCCCACGTGATAAGAAAGAAGCCCGTTAAAAGGATGATCAAAATGACATCATCTAATGCAATATTTGAATTGTTACGCAAAGACTATATCAATGATTATCCTATGGAAGCCGCTAAAGTCCTTGAACGTATGCCGTTAGAGGAGATTACGGACTTACTTCAATCCATGGATGATGAGGACACTATAAGTATCTGGAATCAGCTTTCTCCTGATGTGGCCATGCGGATACTCTCAGACTACCCCGATGAGAGAGCGGCAAAAGTGCTTTCGAGTATGGAGGTTGATCATGTCGTGTCTATCCTGTCTTTATACGATGATGAGAGACGTCAGCAATATCTGGATATGATTGGTGGAGAAACATCGAAGGAGCTGACCTTGATGTTAAGCTATCCACAAGATAGCGCCGGCGGCATCATGGATCCAAAAGTTTTGCTTCTGCAACCGGAAATCACAGTTTTGGAAGCTTTGGATCGTGTTCGTAAAATGCGTCGTAGAGGAATCCGAATTCTTTTTGTTGTCGATGAAGATAAATGTTTAGAAGGTACAGTGGACGTACAGGATCTGGCAACTTCAACTTCTGAGACAACGCTTGACGAAATAATGCGGCCAATCAAGGCATCAGTAAATGTGATGTCGTCGCGAGAAGAAGTTGTAGAAATACTGGATCAGTATCAACTCACTGATTTACCCGTGGTCGACCTCAATGGCCGTCTGGTAGGTGCAGTACGTCATCAGAATCTTGTGGCGGCTGCTGAGGATGAGGCTACAACTGCCATACAGACGATGGTTGGTGTAAGTCGTGACGAGCGTGCGCTATCCAGCGTTGGCTTCGCCGTACGTAAGCGTTTACCGTGGTTGCATATTAACTTGGCGACGGCATTTCTTGCCGCTGCAGTCGTCGGTATTTTTGAGAGTACCATTGCTGCACATACAGCACTTGCCGTTCTTTTGCCGGTTGTTGCAGGACAGTCTGGCAACACGGGCGCACAGGCTTTGGCCGTGACCATGCGTGGATTAGCGCTTCGGGAAATACGCATTCGTCACTGGTACCGTATACTGATCAAAGAGATGTCAGCCGGCTTTTGGAATGGACTTGCGATCGCTTTGACCACCTCACTTGGGGTTTGGATCTGGAGCCAGTCATCAACGCTGGCTGGTATTATCGCCATTTCAATGGTGCTTTCTATGGTGATTGCCGGTATTGCAGGTGCTGGAATTCCCTTGCTACTGACCTTGGCCAAGCAGGATCCAGCACAAAGTTCTTCCATAGTATTGACAACGGTGACGGATGTTGCAGGTTTCTTCAGCTTTCTCGCTATTGCTACCTTATTACTTGATAAGTAGTCATTTAACAACCAACTGACAGGGCCTTGCTGGTTAAATGGTTCTTAGTGATTGGCTAAATGATTCACAAATAAATTGAGAACTGCATACATGGAAAAATTTCCAGAATTTGAGTCTTTTCTAACTGCCATATCTACATACAAAATCAGCATAACAATAACGTTTGTAATTATTGTAGTTCAATTGATTATTCTAAAATTTCTGATACCAAGAATTGGACGAAGTATCGAAGAAAGCAATCTGAAGTCAAATTCATTTCAAAAAGCAAAAAGTTCGTTATCTTTCATATCCGTTGCATTTTCATTTGCACTGATCACGTTTGTCTGGGGGTTCGATTTCAAAGGGCTTATGGCAATATCCGCCAGCGTGATCGCTTTACTGGGGGTGTCGCTCTTTGCTGGCTGGTCGATATTGAGCAATGTAACTGCTTTTTTTCTTCTTATTTTCCATCAATCTTATAAACGTGGAAATTATATAAGAGTAATCTTGGGTGATAATTACATTGAGGGGTATATTTCAGAGATTAATCTTTTTAATACAAAATTGATTACAGAAAACAAAGAGATCGTCGTGTATCCAAACACACTTTTGATTCTAAATCCTGCAATCATTAATTCTAGAGAGCGATACTATACAGTTGGAAAAATTGCAGATATGCCGGATAAAAGGAATGTTGATCAGAGTAAAGAAGTTTTATAGGTATATTTGCTTATCGAAGAAAATTATATCACTTTCTCTTTAAATCATTCGTATATTACTAATTAAAATCAATGGCTTAAGAGTATAATGGGGAATTTCACGGTTTTACCGGCCATACCTCATATACAATGGGCAAGATGAACTAGTTTCAAGATTGTAATAATTAAGCATTGATGGTTATGCTTAAGCCTTCCAAGAAGCTGGGTGTGAACGGTGTATCAAACACTCCGGAGTTATGAAGAAAATGATAACCTGGCAAAGAGTTCTTGAATTCGCCAATCAGGGCAACCCGGCACCAGACCGCAAGGTTGTCAAAAGCGACACAGAATGGCGGGAATTGCTTTCGCCGGAGACCTTTCACGTTACCCGCCAGAAAGGAACGGAGAGACCATTCAGTTCAGAGATGTGCGGCCTGTTTGTGCCTGGTCGTTACGCCTGCGCTTGTTGTGGCACTCTATTGTTTGATGCACAACAGAAATTTGATTCCGGTACAGGCTGGCCCTCTTTCACACAACCGGCACAGACTAACGCCATTGCCTATCATGCGGACAACTCCCACGGCATGCAGCGGGTTGAGACACTCTGCAATACCTGTGATGCGCATTTGGGTCATGTGTTTCCCGATGGGCCACCGCCAACCGGTTTACGTTACTGCATCAATGCCCTGTCTTTGAAAAAAATTCAGGAGTAAGACTACAGGCTATCGTCATACAATGTGCCTTTTTCAGCTGAAAGAGGGGCAAGCTGTATGGATTGGCGTAAAAAAGTTCTAAGACGCCCGTCGAACTCTTGCCAGCAGGAACTCAGCCTGATCCGCCAGGATGTTCTTTCCACGTAACATGAGATGTTCTGCATAGCAGGGAGCATAGGGTATTGCCAGCAGTTCAACCCCCCACTCGCTCGGTGTTCTGGCTCCTTTCAGATGGTTACAGCGATAACAGCAGCTGACCACATTGGACCAGGCATCGGTGCCACCCCGGCTTTTCGGTATCACATGATCTCTTGTCAGTTCACTGTTCGGAAACTGATTGCCACAATAGAGACAGAGATGCCCATCCCGGGCAAACAGAGCCCGATTGGTCAAAGGTGGCTGGTAGGATTCAGACCAGAGATGGGGCTGAACCTTTGATCGGGTAAGCAGAATGGACGAAACCTCGATGCAGGACTGCAGACCGGTCAACGCATTGATGCCACCTCGGATAATACGGGTTTGCTGGCCCAAAGGAGCCAATACCCGATCGGTTGCAATCAGGTGTATTGCCTTTTCCTGGTTAAGCCAGCGACTTGGATTGCCAGCCTGGTCCAGCGCCAGAATGGGCATGACGGTCTGCATATTGAGGGCCCCTCCATTCAGTTGCACGAATAATTTATCACAACAATCCAGAGAGTTTGTACACAAATGGCGGAGTGGGTTCGATTTAATTGATAAAAACCTGCAAAATGGAGGAAATATTTCAACGAAATCACAATTGTTTTACGGTTTTACTCTGGCAATTGCCGTTAATCCTCTCTGTTAGACAATCAATAGGCCCATAATTGACAATCTGTTTCTCTTTTTTCCCGTTCAATGCAGTTTTATTGCAGGATCAATACTCCTTCTGAGCATCCTGGCCAGTGTGGTTAATCCGGTTCTCCACCAGCCAAACAGGGTCAACTGATGCATTTTGTACAAAGATAAATAGACCCACCTGGCGATCCAGCCACTGACCCGTACACTGCCGGTAATGGCTCCCATCAGACTGCCAACGGTGCTGTATCGACCCAGAGTTACCAGTGAGCCGTAATCACGGTAGATATAGCGCTTGTCAAAACGCTGCCCCATTATTCTTTTGACCAGCGATTTGGCGACAAATGAGGCCTGTTGATGCGCAGCCTGGGCCCTGGGTGGTACCAGATCACCCTGCTCATTCATCACGCAGGCGGCACAATCTCCGATCGCATAGATACGCTCATCATCTTCAAGGGTCAGATCACCATGAACCTTAAGTTGATTGATACGGTTGACGGTGAGATCGAGCTGAGCAAGAAAATCTGGGCCTTTGATACCTGCAGCCCATACCTTGATCGCGGCGGGAATCACCAGACCGGAGTCGGTGTGAACCGCATCGGCGGTGACTTTGGTGACCATTTGCGAGACATGCACCTGAATACCCAGACTCTCGAGCTCTTGTTGTACCTGACTTGAGAGCTTTTCCGGTAGAGCCGGCAGTATTCTTGGCCCGGCATCCAGGATATGCAGATGGATATGGCGGTCCGGCTGAATGGTCTCAAATCCGTATTGGGCGATCTGCCGGGTCACCTGATGGAGCTGAGCTGCCAGTTCAACACCGGTCGCACCGGCTCCCACAATGGCCACATCCAACTGGCCATCCTTTAACGCTTCTTTTTGGGTATTGGCCTTGATCAGAGCTTCCAGTAACTGCTGTTGAAAATGGCTTGCTTGAGATTTTGTATCTAGCATCAAGCAGTGCTCCTGAACACCGGGAATACCAAAATCGTTACTCACACTGCCAACGGCAAAAACCAGGTAGTCATAGGAGAAATTGCGACTTGGAATCAGCTCCTCTCCCTGCTCGTTGTGCAGTGGCGCCAGAACAATCTCACGCTTTACCCGATCCAGATCATGCATGATGCCAAGACGGAATCGATAGTGGTTCCAACGGGCATGTGCCAGATAACCAAGTGCGTGTTGTGCCGGATCGAATGTACCGGCAGCCACTTGATGGAGTAACGGTTTCCATACATGGGTTCGGGTGGCATCGATCAGAGTTACCTGTGCCTTGTCATGCTTGCCTAAACGTCTGCCAAGATGGGTTGCGAGCTCGAGACCGGCAGCGCCGCCGCCAACAACAACGATTTTCGGTGATTCCGACATCAGTGGCTCCAAGTTGACTATGTGTTTAAACAGATTGACTGAGAGTCAGGAAGCAGACAAATTCCATTTCCGATTTCAATTCAAACCCGTATTAGCTGAGGTTTCTGACATCTCAAAACGATCTGCTGATCATCATCCATCTGCGATGATAGAGCTAGGATAGTGCGCCAATTTCATTAAGTCCAGCAATAACTTAGCTGTCACATTACCGTACATATGTACACGGTGTATGTATCAGACCGGGTGCTCTTTTCAATAGATTTCCAATCGATCCGACGTATCAAGTTAGACTCAGGTTAGGAAACCGAGTCCAAGTTCAATCCGTGGTTTCTTTGACAGAAGTGTAAGGCACAGCATTGGCATTCGCGTCGTAGATGAAAACTCTGTTTCTACCCGCATCCTTGGCTGCATAGAGGGCATTGTCAGCCAGACCGAGTAAGCTGTTCAGGTCTTTTCCAGGTTGGGCTTCGACTGCAACCAGACCAATACTCACAGTAACCTCAACACCACCTGGCTTGAGTGCCTCAACTGCTTTGCGCATCGCTTCACAACGAGAGGGTATCGCTTCACCATGAGCCAGAACAACAAATTCCTCTCCGCCGAAGCGTACCGGCAATCCATCCTGGAATAATTGATTCAACAACTTTCCCATCGCAATCAATACCTGATCGCCAACCAGGTGTCCTTCCGTGTCATTGATCATTTTGAAATGATCAAGATCGATGATAATCACCCATCCATCATTCCGCTCTGTGAGAAATGTTTCACCTGCTTCTACCAGATAGAGCCGATTATGAGTTGAGGTCAGGGCGTCTGTCGTGGCCATTTGTTCAAGATTTGCTGCCTGCCGGCGTAAGGTGTCATATTGAAATTTAACCAATAACAAGGCACGCACCCGGGCCATTACCACCTCTTCCACCAGAGGCTTATTCACGAAATCATTGGCACCTGCATTAAACACCGCCACCTGGGTCTTAATATCTTCATTGCCGGTGGTCACCAACACGGGTAGTTCCTGTTGTGAGTAGTGTTGCCGGACTCGGATTGAGTAGAGTAGATCCCCACCGGTCATTTGACCCTGCAAGTGAAAATCTGTAATGACCAGATCAAAGCTCTTTTCATTAGCTTGACGGGATTTTTCCAGCAGATTCAATGCCTCTTCCACTGAGCTGGCATGAACCACTTCCATACCATGTGCTTCCAGCATCTGTCGTGTTGAGGCAATGGCTGTTTTGCTATCTTCCAGATAGAGGATACGGCCAAAGAGGTCAGCATTGCGTGCCAGAAACGATTTGATGAATTGACCAAATGCCATATAGCCATGGGCTTTATCAAAATAGTCGGTGACACCGGCATTGTAACCTTCATGCAGCAAGCGTTGATCAGCATCGGATGAGACCACAATCACGGGGGTGTAGCGATGTCGCTTACTGCTGCGTATTTTCCGACACAGATCCAGCCCATCCATATCAGGTAGCAGCAGTGCGGTGGTGATCAGTGAAAAGCGCTCCTCTGCGATGCGGGCCAGAGTCTCGTTTGCCGTTGCGCAGCTTGAGATATGAATTTCAGGCATAGCAACCTGTAAGCGTCGGATGAGCACCTCCCGCGACGCGTTAGAACCATCGACCAACATGATTTTATTGATCATTCGTCTCTGAACGGTCCTTTAGCTTTAATCATAGCGATGTCCATTTTGGATTCCCTTTTGGTGTATTGTATATGATCTTATGGCTCAGATTGAAACCAGATTGGTTCAGGGAAAATAGTATATTATTCAGAAATGGGCCCATGATGAAATGATGTCCAACAATCTTTTTACTATTAATAACTTAGGATAAAAGTTAACAGGTCTTTTATTCAGTTGAATGTCATACGAGGTGAAAAAAGACAAAAAATGGCCAGGAACAGGCTTGGGTGCAGCCTGATTACGGTCTTTCATGGCGATCAACCCAATCCAATCTACTGTCTCTTATTGAGGATATGCAGTTTTCTCATCCGGAGTGAAGTATGTTACCGCTACCCCGTCAACTCATCTCTCTTGTTACTGCAACAGTTATGGTACAACTCAGTACATATTCATCGGCAGAGGTAACAGCGCAGACATCAATCCTCAATGAGATTTCTGTTACCGCAACCCGGGTGGAAAAACCTCTAGAAAAAGTACCTGCTGCTGTCGGTATCGTGCAACAGCAGACAATCCAGTTTGCAGAACCGCAACTGGGCCTGGATGAGTCGTTGATTCATATCCCGGGTATTTTCATGCAGAACCGTTATAACTTTGCACAAGACCTTCGGATCTCGATCCGTGGGTTCGGAGCCCGTTCCGCATTTGGTATCCGGGGTATCAAGATAATCGTTGACGGCATTCCGGAAACACTGCCGGACGGACAGGCTAATGTTGACAGTATCGATATCGGTTCAATCGGCAACATGCAGGTCATTCGCGGATCGGCCTCTGCGCTCTATGGAAATGCATCCGGAGGGGCTATTTTAATCGATTCGGAAGAGCCCCCAGAAATTCCGTTTATCTCTGTACGCCCGACCTTTGGTGAAGATGGTTTTCAAAAGCACCAGATCAAGTTTGGCGGGCAAACTGAATCTTTTGTTTATCTGGTTAATCTGTCCGACATGAGTTATGACGGCTATCGGGATCAAAGTGCAACAGAACAGAGTGCGTTAAACAGCAAGTTCAGCTTCGATCTGGATGGAGGCGGTCGCTTTAATACAGTAATCAACTACACAGATTCTCCACAAGCGGATGACCCGGGTGGTTTAACTGAACAACTGGTCGAGGATGATCCAACGGCAGCCTGGACGAGGAACAAATCCCTCGACTCAGGAGAGGAACTGGAACAGACAAGGGTAGGCTTCGTTTTTGAAAATCCACTCGGCGAACAAGGTGAACTCAGAGTACGCAACTACTACGTGTGGCGTGACCTCGCCAATCGCCTGCCGATCGGAGCGACAGGCCACGGTATCGTACTGGATCGTTTCGCCTATGGCGGTGGTGTCCAGTACACCCACAAGGCGCCGATTAATAATCATGGCAATCGATTCACCATCGGTATTGATCTGGACAGGCAGGAGGACGACAGAAAGCGCTACCTGCTTGCCGGTGAGAATCTTGGTGCCAAGATCCAGGATCAGAATGAGCAGGTCGACAATATCGGACTCTATCTGCAAAATGAATACAGCATCAATGAGGCCATGGAACTGACACTTGGTGGCCGCTACGACCATCTCGACTTCGAAATGGAGGATGATTTCCTCAGCAATGGAGACGATTCCGGTGACCGCAGTTTCAGCAAGTTCAGCCCAACTCTGGGATTTCGTTACACCCCAACAGAGGATATCAACCTATACACCAACCTATCCCGCTCATTTGAGTCTCCCACCGCAGTGGAGTTGCGGGATCCTGACGGTGCCGGTTTCAATCAGGACCTGGAACCGCAGGTTGCCACCGGCTATGAAATCGGGGTTAAAGGGACATTGGATGACAGAATCAGATATGATCTGGCACTCTTCGCCATGGATGTCACAGACGAACTGGTCCCGTTCGAAATCGATGATATCACCTACTATGAAAATGCCGGGGAATCCCGTCGCAATGGGCTCGAGGCTCAAGTTGTCTTTGAACTGTTTGACTATCTGATCACCACCCTCGCCTATACCTATTCAAACTTTGAATTTGAGAAATTCATCGATGACAACGGCAATGATTTCAGTGGCAATGTGATACCTGGCGTGCCTGAAAATCTGTTCAGTGCTGATTTCTCCTATACCCACCCGAATGGCATTTACAGCCAATTGACTGCCCTCTATGTGGATGAGATCTATGCAGACAATGCCAACACAGCCACCAATGATGCCTATGCCCTGGCTGATCTTAGAGTGGGTTACACCCGCTTCTTCGGTCCATGGGAACTCTCCCCGTTCATCGGCGTGAACAACCTGTTTGATAAACAATACAACGGTAATGTGCGCATCAACACATTCGGTGGACGATACTTCGAACCGGCGCCAGACAGGAATATCTATGCGGGTTTGACACTTCGTTATGATTTCGGTAGCCAAGCCACTGCCAGCAAAACGATGAGTTGGTAAAGAAACTGCCCTGAATTCGGGCCTATTTAACGATCATCCCATGCCGATCCCAGACATATACTGAACGGCGCATGGAACGCACATTCTGAAACGGGATACCAGCCCAACACTTTGCAGGGGCGGCCATTGCAAGCCTGCTCTTCCAACCTGCTATACACGATCATATGCCGCTCAGGATACTCATTTGCAACCACCAAAAAATCCAAAAGTGTCAACCAGTTTCCCAGATTGTCCGCATCGAACAGAATGCCTACGAACTTGACTACCCACATTCAGAGTTCATCTGTTCCATACGCTGTAGCAGATCGAACAGAGCCGATGCTTTATGATAGGTCTCCCGATACTCCGCTTCGGGATCAGAGTCAGCGACTATCCCGCCGCCCGCCCAGAGTCTGGTAATACCCTGGGCATGAACCATGGTCCTGATGGCAATATTGGTATCCATATCCCCATCAAAACTGACATAACCGATGGAGCCGCAGTAGATGCCCCGTCTGTGGGGTTCCAGCTCTTCGATAATCTCCATGGCTCGCAACTTTGGCGCACCGGTTATCGAGCCACCGGGAAAGCAGGCACGCAGTAGAGAGAGGGCATTTTCACCGGCTGCCAGCTCACCGCACACCTTGCTCACAAGATGGTGTACCCGGGCGAAGCTCTCCAATTTGAAAAGCTCCGGTACGGTAACAGTGCCGGTGGCACAGACCTTGCCCAGGTCGTTGCGCAACAGATCGACGATCATCAGATTCTCTGCCTGATCCTTGCTGCTGTTTTTCAACATCTCAGCCAGCATCATATCCTCGATGGAATCCTCTCCCCTCGGAGCTGTTCCCTTGATCGGTTTGGACTCAACCAGGCCGTTGCGAAGTTCCAGAAAACGCTCTGGAGATGAACTCAGTATCTGGCAATCCGGGGTATTCAGATAGGCCGCAAAAGGGGCGGCATTGAGCTGCCTGAGTCCTTTGTATGCCTGCCAGGTATCGCCCTCTGCGGTAACTGAAAAGCGCTGGGCGAAATTAACCTGATAGCAGTCACCATCCTGAATGTATTTTTTGATTCTGGCCAGGGATGCCAGATATTCTTCCCGGTTCATATTAGAGCAAATACTGCCCACTACCCGGTATGGGGAGAGATTTGCCGGTTTTGAGCTATTTTCTGCCACACTGAGCAACATACGTCGGAACCTTTCCAGTCTGGCGGGGTTTTGTCCAACCAGCCAGCTGCACTGTTGCTGGTGATCCACAACCAGTGACCAGTCATAGATACCAACCGCCATTTCCGGTAGCTGTTCCACATCTTCTGCCAACGACGGCAGGCTCTCCAGACGGCGTGCCAGGTCATAACCGAAGTAGCCGATCGCTCCACCGCAAAAAGGCAGATCCTCCACACCCTGCTGGATTGGCCCAAGCGCATTGCTCAGCAACTGAAAGGGATCCTCTGTCGAGAGGCGCATCGAACCACCGCTCGGTACTATCCGGGTGTGTTCGCCCCGGGTGATCAGCACAGTCTGGGGGTCGGCTGAGAGTATGTCGTAGCGCCCCTGTTCAGTGTAGGGATGACAGCTATCGAGAAAAGCGGCCCAGGGCAGATGAGCGATGGCTTCGAATAACGCCGCGCTATTCTGCTGATAGGGAAAGGTGATTACCTCAAAGTTCATTTCGATCCCTCCAGAGCGAGGCTGGCCATCGCTACTGCTGGGGCGCACTCAGTTTCCTTGAAGGCAATGCTTTCACTACTGGCAAACAGAGACTCGATACCTACGTAAGGGTGGCTCAATCGACGACCGATCCGCTTGATAAGAAATCGCCTTAAACCCGCTCTAACCAGGGGCGCATTGCTGGAGAGTGAGGGCTTAGCAGGCAGCCGTTCACAGCGATATTGAATCAGGCGCAGCTGCTGTTCAGCAAGATACTCAATAAATCGCTTCCATCTGTCCCTATTGTTGGCATCGGTATCCAGTTCCAGCATCCTTACCAGAGGCCATTCAAAACCATCGATACTCTTTTCACCATTGTCAGCGGTGGCCAACAAACCGGTGCCCACTGGTAGTTCACCAAAGATGCGATAGATATCTGCTGTTGTTGTGTAATACTGGGCCATTAAATCTACCCACTCCCCTGCAAATGGGACTTTTGCTGCAATTGCCATCTGTGGCATACGTACGATGCCTGTATTGACCAATGTCTAATCCACCAGCCGATGGTAATCGGATCCTTCCTCAAGCAATACCTGACTGTCGATAGATGGTATCAGGTTGGTTGAAGCACTGCCCACGACGATCAACACTCCGTCATCCGGTCAGGAAACAGATTAATCAACTCTCCGGTCATGGTTGCCATGTGCTTCAAGCCACCGACACAACCTATCTCTCCAATCACTTTGTCAATGTTCGTCTTGAGATGTTCCAGGGCTCACCAAAAGGGTAAGCGATCTGCATGACACTATCTACCTGGCCGGATCACCGATAGGCGTCGCTTTGGTATCTGCACCACTCAGCTCTCAGCCAAGGATGCCATCATGCCGCACCAGCAAACTTCAGATACACATCAACAGCGGATGCTTTCAGCATTTCTTCCACCAATCAGTTTCAGTTTTCTTCTTCGAGTTTTGCCGCTCCATTATCCAGAATCAACTGCTCCAACAGATCGATGAATCGTTTCTGATAGCGACGCAGATATTTATCTTTGTGATAGGCAACCCAGGTTGTCTCCCAAGGCAACATATGGCTTAAATCCCTCGTCTCCAGATCAGGGTCGAGATCCGGCGAGTATGCCATGCTGGCGATCAGTCCAACCCCCATACCCTCCCGCACATAGGTCTTGATTACATCGGTGTCCGCCGCAGTCAGCACAACGTTGGGTTGCAGTCCTG
>JAHRHW010000116.1 GCA_019100305.1 Candidatus Thiodiazotropha taylori
CTCACGAAGTGACGGTTGTTGTATCTTGCAGTACCTTTTACATCGGATGCTTGCTGTTTATAGAGGTATCCGCAATCATCGGCGAGCAGAAAGTTCTCTTCAATATCGAGATGCTCATCGGATGGCTTACGGATTTCGATCACCGAGGGGAGGCGTTGAGCCAGATCAATCAGACGATGACCCTGTTGCACTATTCGACTGTTGTCCTGGATCAGGATTCGAATCCGGCTGAACTTAGATCGCATGGCAAGCTGCTTTACTGCATCATGGAATGATTCGGTGTCATAGACACTTGAATCAAGATCATAACTGAACAGGCAAAGGTAGCGTTTGGCCTGTCTTGCCATCGATGCGGCGTGAATCTGGTGGTCTTCAACTCTATTAAGTTGGAACAGCTCATCGTCTTTACCCAGGGTGGCCAGTTTAAGGTCATCTTCGCTGGGTTGAGCAGTCAATGAGAAGAACATCTTTCGATGGGGTATATCCGCTTCGTGGAAGATATCACCCTCGCCGATAAAGCCGAATTTAGCATAGAAGGTTTCTGCCGTGGTCTGAGCGTGCAGAAACAGTTGATCCTGACCAACCCGGCTGGCCTGTTGCAGCAGTTCCAATAGCAGGGCGGTACCGATGCCCCGATTACGCCAGCTTGCCAGTACAGCCATACGCCCGATCTGTCCATTGCCCAGCAGTCGTGCCGTGCCGATCGGTTGTTGCTGATTGTCCAACGCCAGCAGGTGATAGGCGATAATGTCGTCATCATCCCACTCCATACTCTCCGGTACCCCCTGTTCCTCGATGAATACCGGTTCTCTCACCTGACGCAGCAATTCCCGGTCATCCGGCCATATCGCCTGGCGGATTGTGAAGTCGTTAGTCACCATCGATGATTTCTCCTATTCTGTCTGCTCCCATACATGCTGTTTCAGCCTGGCTTCTTATGCTGGGGAATTTCACCGACACAAATGGATTCAATGCTCATCACTGAACAGAAAATGGCCTTCATTGTAGAGCCTGCAGAGCAGGTTCAGATATTCAGGCTGTTCCAGCCACTCCTGCAGATAACCGAAATGCAACTCCCGGTAGTGTGTGACGACGGGGAGAAACTCACCGGAAGAGCTGGGCAGGGAATAGCTGTGGCCGTTGATATAGAGCGTATCAAGGCCATCCTTTTCATAGCGGCTGAAAGCCATTCGGCTGTGGCTGTTGCGATGGATTACTGCCTCTTCCCGGAATCGATTGAGAAAGGTCTGTTCAGCAAGGGGCTGCTCTGCCGGGATAACCTGCAGATGGGGTTTGGTTTCGGTCACCAGACGACCAAACCAGCGTTCATCCTGGTCGAGTCGATCCAGGCAGTTTTGTAGATGGATTTTGAAGCCATCAAGCGCTGCAGGTTTGATCTCTGCCGGAGCAATTTGTGGTTTCAGGGCCGGGTCACGATAGCGCTGCTTTGGTAGTTGCTGTTCGATCCAGGACTCAAACCAGGCCGAAGCGATATCCTGCCAAGTGGGGGCGCGAAAACCCACAGAACAGGTTATGGCTTCCCCTTCGGCGATACCCCAGTGGGCCACATTCGGTGGCAGATAGAGCATATCTCCCTCTTCCAGCAGCCACTCCTGCTCCGCTTCAAAGTGGGGCAGGATGCGCAGATCGAGTCCGGGTATGTAGTCGTTGTCATCAACAGCCTGGGTGTGGATTTTCCAACGTCGAGAACCCTTGGCCTGCAACAGAAAAACATCATAGTCATCGGTATGGGGGCCAACCGAACCCTGATCGACTGCATAGCTGATCATGATGTCATCCAGACGCCAATCGGGAATGAAACGGAAGTAGTCCAACAGTTCTGCCACTTCGGGAATGTATTTGTCCACATCCTGGACCAGCAGTGTCCAGTGACTCTCAGGCAGCTCAGCGAAGAGTGTCTCGTCAAAGGGGCCATAGCGGGCTTCCCATGGGGTAGCGCCATGTTTTTCCATTACCAGCCGAGATTCGATCTCATCCTCACAAGCCATTCCGGCCAGTTCATCCGCCTCAATGCGGCATTTGAAGTCAGGCAGGGCCTGGCGAAATAAGAGAGGTTTTTTCTGCCAGTAGTTGCTCAGAAATTTCTCAGTATCTATTTTTTTTGGGAAGTTGAGTAAGTGCATATCCATAGTGTACCTCATCACGGATTCGGTACCATTCACTGAACCGGCAAGATGATGGTGGGTTGTGAGAAAAATGTCAGTTACTAAGAGCCCCTCTCTCACAAGGGGAGAGGGGAGTTACCTTCTTTCCTGGTCGGCATGCCGCATATGAGCGCTTTTCTGAGCTTCATCTTTTTTACTGCCTAATGCGATTCATGATTCAAGCCATAAAGGAGAGGCACGGCCAAGGAGAATCAATCCATAAGGCCATAATGATCGAAGTTAATGGGCAGTTGTGAGGTTGAATATGTCAGGCAGCAAGCCTGAAACACGGAGTTGGCTTGATTCAATCCGCTACCCGCAGTAGCGGATTGAATACTGGGTTAGTGTTAACAGGCCCTGGCAGTTTGTTTTTATATATCAGCAGCCTGGTCTTTGGCATTACCGATATAGCTCATCGGTGTCAGACGTTTCAGCGACTCCTTGGCCTGCTCAGGAATCTCAAGGCTGTCCACAAAGATTTGCAGCTCTTCAGGTGTAATGCGTTGACCCCGGGTCAGCTCTTTGAGTTTTTCATAGGGTTTCTCGATGCCGTAACGACGCATTACCGTCTGTATGGGTTCTGCAAGGACTTCCCAGTTCTGGTTCAGGTCATCCAGCATGGCATCCCCGTTGGCCTCCAATTTACCCAATCCTTTGAGCAGCGATTGCAGGGCAATCGAGGTATGGGCAAAACCGACACCCAGGTTTCTCAATACGGTGGAATCGGTGAGATCCCGCTGCCATCGGGAGATCGGCAGTTTTTCCGCCAGATGGCCGAACAGGGCATTGGCAATACCAAGATTACCTTCCGCGTTTTCAAAGTCGATGGGATTGACCTTGTGAGGCATGGTGGACGAGCCGACTTCTCCGGCAACGGTCTTCTGTTTGAAGTAACCCAGCGAAATGTAGCTCCAGATATCACGGCACAGATCGATCAGGATGGTGTTGAATCGGGAGAGGGCATGAAACAGCTCAGCGATGTAGTCATGGGGTTCGATCTGAATGGTATAGGGGTTCCAACTGATGCCCAGGCTTTCGACAAACTGCTTGGCAAATGCCTGCCAGTCGATTTCCGGATAGGCGGCCAAGTGGGCGTTATAGTTACCGACAGCCCCGTTGATTTTGCCCATCAGCTGCACGGCGGCAATCTGTTCTCTCTGGCGCTGCAGACGATAGACCACATTGGCCATCTCTTTACCCATGGTACTGGGTGAGGCTGGCTGGCCGTGGGTGCGGCTCAAAATGGGTTGATCCGCGAGTTGTTGCGCCAGGTATTTAACCCCTTCGATCACTTCATCCACATAGGGTAGCAGTACCTGACCGCGCCCCTCCCGAAGCATCAGGGCGTGGGAGAGGTTGTTGATGTCTTCCGATGTACAGGCAAAGTGGATGAACTCGCTGATGCTCTCCAGCTCTTCGTTACCGGCAATCTTCTCCTTCAAAAAGTACTCCACAGCCTTTACGTCATGGTTGGTGGTGCGTTCGATGTTCTTGACCCGGCGAGCATCCTCTTCACTGAAGTTATCCACAATGCCGTTGAGAATATTGTTGGCATGTTCACTCAGGGTTGGAATTTCGAGTATGTTGTTGTGGCCGGCAAGTGCCTGTAACCAGCGGATTTCGACTTTGACCCGGTGACGGATCAAACCGAATTCACTGAAGATGGCCCGCAAGTCTTCAGTTTTGCTGCCATAACGGCCGTCAATGGGGGAGACTGCTGTGAGTGAGGAGAGTTGCATGTTATTACGTACCACGGAATCTTGGAAAGGCGGGGATTATACCTGCTGAGTCGTAAGGGGTTAAGTCGGCTGATCTGTTTGTTTTAAATAAATAATAAAAAACAAATAGATAGGATATTAATCTAACAAAATACATTGATATTGATTTAAAGCCTGCTGCCACAGCCGTTTGAGTTTCGCTGTGATCAGGTCTGAGCGACTCTGCCTAACCGATTACGGTTAGACAGAGTCGCAGCTGGGTCAGGTGAATAATTCTCAGCTGACGCCAGTGCAGCTGATCCTATGATTTGCTGCTTTCAGAGGCCATCTTGCGCAGCACATAGTGCAGGATTCCCCCATGTTTGAAATAGTCGACTTCATTAGGAGTATCGATACGCACCGTAACATTAAACTCCTTTTCACTGCCCTTATCGGATTTCGCCACGACGGTGATGCGGTGGACCGTCTGATCTCCCGGGTCAGGGATGAAGAATCGTTCCTCGCCGGTCAGCCCCAGAGATTCCGCACTCTCTCCCGGTAGAAACTGTAGCGGCAGTATGCCCATACAGACCAGATTGGTACGATGAATCCGCTCATAGCTTTCAGCAATTACCGCACGTACCCCTTGCAGGGCTGGTCCTTTCGCAGCCCAGTCTCGGGATGAACCCGATCCATACTCCTTGCCGGCAATCACAATCACCGGCACAGACTCCTCTTTATAGCGCATCGCGGCATCGTAGATGCTCATCTCATCACCAGAGGGCAGATGTCGGGTTACACCACCTTCGCTACCGGGCAACAGACGGTTGCGCAATCGAATATTGGCGAAAGTGCCCCGCATCATCACTTCATGATTGCCACGCCGGGAGCCGTAAGAGTTGAACTCATCCGCCTTCACTCCCAGTTCGGTCAGGTACTCTCCCGCCGGGCTGTCGGCTTTGATGGCACCTGCCGGTGAGATATGGTCTGTGGTCACCGAGTCGCCAAGCCAGGCCAGACATCGCGCCGATTCGATATCGGTGATCGGATCCGGATCGAGTGAGATCTCTTCGAAATAGGGCGGATGGCGGATGTAAGTCGAATCGGCATCCCACTGAAACTGGCTGCCGGCAGGGGCTTCCAGAGATTGCCAGCGGCTATCCCCGTCGAAAAGTCTGGCATAACTGGCGATGAAACCCTCTCTGGTCAGGTTCTCTGAAATTGCCTCGGCAATCTCTTGACTGCTTGGCCAGATATCCTTGAGGAATACCGGTTGTCCTTCTGTGTTGACGCCCAGGGGGTCCTGATACAGATCGACATTCATCGTACCGGCCAGGGCGTAGGCTACAACCAGTGGTGGTGAGGCCAGGTAGTTCATTCTGACTTCAGCATGCACCCGGCCTTCGAAATTGCGGTTGCCGGAGAGTACTGATGTGACTGTCAGATCACCATCGCTGATCGCCTTGGAGACCTCTTCCGGCAACGGACCCGAGTTGCCAATGCAGGTCGTGCAGCCATAGCCAACCAGATCGAACCCAAGGGTATCAAGATGTTTGTCCAGGCCGGCCTGCTCCAGGTATTGCATCACCACCCGCGATCCCGGTCCGAGGGAGGTCTTGACCCAAGGTTTGACCGAAAGCCCGGATTCAACCGCCTTTTTCGCCAGCAAACCGGCAGCCATCATGACACTGGGATTTGAGGTGTTGGTGCAGGAGGTGATCGCTGCGATGACAACATCTCCATCGGTGATTTTAGTGGATGCACCATCAATATTGGTGGAGACAGTTTGACTCTCGCCACCGTTGAAAGCTTCAACAGCTTGCTCGAATTGCACCTTGGCATCTTTCAATGCCACCCGGTCCTGAGGGCGCTTTGGCCCGGCGAGGCTTGGCTCGATTGCAGAGAGATCGATCTCCAGGGTCTCACTGTATTCCGCCTCAGGCGAGTCTGCAGTGTGGAACATACCCTGGGTTTTGGTATAGGCCTCGACCAGGGCGATCTGATCCTCGGATCGATTGGTCAGGTACAGATAGTCGAGGGTCTCCTGATCGACGGGAAACAGGCCACAGGTGGCGCCGTATTCGGGGGCCATATTGGCAATGGTGGCGCGATCACCAAGCGGCATCGTGGCAATAGCGGGGCCATAGAACTCGACAAATTTGCCCACCACACCATGCTCGCGCAGGCGTTCGACAATGGTGAGCACCAGGTCAGTCGCGAGACTGCCTTCCGGAAGCTTGCCGACCAATTTGACCCCCACGACTTTGGGAACCAGCATTGAGATCGGTTGGCCCAGCATCGAGGCTTCGGCTTCGATACCGCCGACACCCCATCCGAGTACGCCGATACCATTCACCATGGTTGTGTGGGAGTCTGTACCGACCAGGGTATCGGGAAAGGCCAGAAGTTTATCATCCTGCTGTTCGGAGTAGACCACCCGAGCCAGGTACTCCAGGTTGACCTGGTGCACGATGCCGGTGTCAGGTGGTACGACTTTGAGGCTGGAAAAGCCGCTCTGGCCCCATTTGAGAAATTGATAGCGCTCCCGGTTACGTTGAAATTCAATCTCGGCATTGAGATCGAAGGCATTGGCGTCACCAAAGTGATCAACCTGTACCGAGTGGTCGATAACCAATTCGGCCGGCTGGAGGGGGTTGATGTCCGTCGCGCTGCCACCCAGTTTGACCATTGCATCGCGCATTGCAGCCAGATCGACAACCGCCGGTACACCGGTGAAATCCTGCATCAGAACACGGGCTGGCCGGTATTGAATCTCTCTGCTGGGCTCCGCTTGCGGATCCCAGTTGGCAACCGCTTTGATATCCGTTGCGGTAACGGTGACACCGTCTTCATGTCTCAATAGGTTTTCTAACAGGATACGAATCGAAACCGGTAATCTGGCTGAATTCTCCAACGCATCCAGACGATAGATCTGATAGGCAGTTCCATTCACTATCAGCTCTTTTTCTGCACCAAAGCTGCTACTCATGCAATCCTCCTGTAGCTTTTAAAAACAGTACATTACTGTTTGATTTTTAGTGTTATTTATAGTTCTAACTGCTTATCTCAAAGCAAGCGGCAGTAGGCCAGACAGTTATACGGTTTGCGACACAGACCAGCTGTCAGATGCCTGCTTAGTTGAACCACAACCACTCTATGGTGTTATCGTTCCGTTGGCTGTGATCTCTTGCACTATAGAAGGTAATCATCAGATTACTATAGGTGGAACAAGTATGGAGATCATGATTCTGCCGCCATTGGCTTTGAATCAGCCCGATTTTAGCGTAAACAAGACGTTTTAAACGGCCTCTTTGGAAGGCAGAGTTTCGCCAACCACCAGACTGGTACTGTCAAGCGGTTTGCGATTCAGAGTTTGTCGAGGAGGGTTTTACAATTATCGATGTAGTTGCTTTGGCTGAAAAGCAACTGCCGACGACGTCCCCCTGTCTGGCGCCACAACATGGCGGATCGAATCCCGGACAACAGCAGGGCTCGGATACGATTCACGTTGTCACTATTCTGCAGATAGATGGTCTCCCCACTTACCATGATTCTTGGTTTGAGGGTGCTGATGTTCTCCGCATAGATATCCGCCAGTGCACCCAGAATATTGCTGTGGGTGGCGGGGAAGTGAATCAGTCGGGCGGCGGTTTCAGTGATACCGGCCCTGATCTTGTCGAGTCGTTGACGATGTTTACTGAGCTTACGTTCCAACTGGATCAGACTCAGAACATAACGGGTTAATTCATCATCCCGGGTATCGCTTGCACTGAGTTGTTTGTAGGTCAGCTTTAATCCCGGCGCGATATCTTCCAGAGTGCCATAGACATCGACCACACTGTTTGCCTCGAGCTGAAAAAGGCTGTTAATACTGGTAGAGATTTTTTCAGTACTGATCAGGCCTTTACGGGCAACCTGCTGGACCAGGCCGGCGGCCTGAAAAATACCCGATAAGGCGATGACACGATCACTATCCTGAAACTTCATGCTGTTCCTGATTGAAGATTGACTGGGATTGATATTCTACCATATTGGATCGAAGCGCCCGCGCAGTGGATAGCCGGTGCGCCACTCGGCGTTCACGGGGAGGGGGCATCGGTCGACTCGATAATACCGCCTCCAAGGCAGACCTGGTCGTCGTACAGAACCAGGGATTGGCCGGGTGTTGCTGCACGTTGAGGTGAATCAAAGAGCACTTCGTAAAGCCCATTCTCCAGGGGTTGTAGCCGGCATGACTGCAACGGCTGACGATGTCTGATCCTGGCCATCGATTGGATCGCTCCATCCGGTGCTCGGCCTTCCACCCAGTGGAGCTGTCCACAGATGAGTTTCCGGCTCATCAACAGCGGGTGTTGATGGCCTTGAACCGCAATCAGTACGTTACGCTCAAGATCTTTTGCCGCAACAAACCAGGGTGCTTCTGCCGCATCCTTTCGGCCACCGATACCCAGCCCCTGACGTTGGCCCAGAGTGTAATACATCAGACCTTGGTGTTTGCCGATCGCATGGCCTTCCGGGTCTTCGATTACGCCGGGTGTTGCCGGTAAAAAACGTTGCAGAAAGTCACGGAATTTACGTTCACCGATGAAACAGATGCCGGTGCTGTCCTTCTTTTTATGATTTGGGAAGCCGGCCTGCTGAGCGATCTCTCTAACCGCTGTTTTGCTCAGCCGACCGAGCGGGAAGAGACTTTTTGAAAGCGCCTGCTGACCCAGCATATAGAGGAAATAGGTCTGGTCCTTGCCTTCGTCCAAAGCTCGGGTCAGGTGGAAATACTCCCCATCCTTTGCAACGGATGCGTAGTGGCCTGTGGCAATTGCATGGGCCTGCAATTGATCCATTGCATAGTCGAGAAATGCCTTGAATTTGATCTCCCGGTTACACAGTACATCCGGATTGGGGGTTCTGCCGGCCCCATACTCCTGCAAAAAATAGGCAAACACCCGATCCCAGTACTCACTTGAAAAATTGATGGTGTGAAGTGGAATGCTCAAGCGGTCCGCAACCGCCTGGGCATCCGCCAGGTCCACGGCCGCCGAGCAGTAGTCCTGATCGTCATCCTCTTCCCAGTTTTTCATGAAGAGTCCTTCCACTTCGTAACCCTGCTGTTGCAGCAACAGGGCGGCGACCGATGAGTCGACACCACCGGACAGCCCAACGATTACCTTAGCTTTTTCTGACATGCTTGTGCTTATTTCTTTGAACCTTGAGTTTTGCCGGCTGATTATCCAGGGTGACCCATTCACCGGGTTGTAGATGTTTCAACCGCCATTTACCGATCGATGTGCGGACCAGCCTCAGGGTAGGGTGGCCGATACTGGCTGTCATACGACGTACCTGACGGTTCCTTCCCTCCTGCAATGCGATCTCAAGCCATTGGGTCGGTATCCTGGCGCGAAACCGTACCGGGGGATTCCTTGGCCATAGGGTTGGCTCGGTAATTTTTCTGACCTTTGCCGGCAGGGTGGGACCATCTTTTAATACCACTCCCTGTTTTAACTGCTCGATACTCTGCTCGTTGGGAATCCCTTCCACCTGCACCCAGTAGGTTTTCCAGGTCTTCTTCCCGGGGCGGGTGATCTGCTGCTGCAACTTGCCATCATCGGTGAGGATCACCAGGCCTTCGCTGTCCCGGTCCAATCGGCCGGCAGCATAGACCCCTTTGGTTTTGATGAAGTCAGCCAATGTGGGACGTCCCTGGCCGTCGGTAAACTGGGTCAGAACACCGAAAGGTTTGTTAAGCAGAATCAACATTTGAGGGGACTGGATGGTCGATATCCATACAAAAAACTGTATGGTATCGGTTGCAGCCGAGCCTGGAAACAGGCACAGGCGTTTATAAGCGTGAATCCATGCCGAGGATTGAGAAACAGTGGGGTAGATGTAAAAAAGCCGGGATAGCTAGGCTATACCGGCTTTTGAACAGGAAAACTGTAACAGTGGAGGATACTTAGGATTGATCACCACTGGCAGCAACTTTTTGAATATTGGTTGCATGCAGACCTTTCGGGCCCTGACTTATATCGAATTGGACTTTCTGTCCCTCTTTCAGTGTTTTGTATCCATCCATATCGATTGATGAGAAATGGACAAAAACATCTTGATCTCCATCTTCTGGGGTTACAAAACCGTAGCCCTTGGCGTTGTTAAACCACTTTACGACTCCAGTCGCCATAGCTATTACTCCTCACTAAATACGAAAGCCCAGGTATGGTGGATCGCTCATTGCGGGTTGCATGATCAGACTGCTTTCTCTGATCTGAGCGAGTCAATCACTGCAACTCACAAGGTTGTTATATTTAGCAGAGAGGCACGAAACTACTCTGTCCACCAGCCTAAGCATCAACCTTTGGAAAAATATGCTTAGACCGTCAAATCAACGGCCAAAAAACCAGTGCTCTGATCCTCTTATCGGAACCATTCTCAACACTGTAGATTGAAGTATAGTGTGCAGATTTTGTGGGTCAACAAATATCTGACTTTTAACATTAAATTGTAATTTTTATAGGTAATTACCCTAATCTTTTTAACCTCATTATCCAGGCTTACCCTTAGCTGCTGCTGGTCAGTTTCTGAGCCTGTTTTCAATTTAAGGATTTGGCCAATGGATCTGGTTTTAAGCAAAACACATCAACAGTCATGAGTCGAGGTAGGATTTTTTTCGATCACCTCTTGAATTGACGGTAAGTGGCCACAATATTGTTTAGGAATCCCATTCAGCGGTTTCTGCTCAGTTTCCAGGCAGTTTTCAGCAACAAGAGGGATAAAATTTCTCTTTATTTGTCGAGGGTTCGGAGCTTTTTCGCACTCCTATGGTCAACCCTAGGAATAACCGGATTTTAAATGGTATTTTGAAAACTACTCAAAATGGAGAAATTAGGCGGGAATAACTGGTCGGCTGGAGATCTCAAGTGCTCGATTTGTGGTTTAAGAC
>JAHRHW010000117.1 GCA_019100305.1 Candidatus Thiodiazotropha taylori
TGCTGGGGAGACGCCAATCCCGGCTACCCGCCAGCTCGAGACGACTGCAGGCTGACTGCGCGTCCGTATAACTCAGACGCTGTGCGTTATGGGCCTGCTGCCAACGCAAGCCTGTCACCAGGTCGGAGATGGTACCATCACGATTATCCCGATAGGCAAGCCTGGCGCTGTAGTGACCGTCCTGCCCTCTGAATCGCTGTTGGGTCTCTTTACAGCTCACTCTCTGACGATTATTGAAGCAGTCGAACTGTCCAGTGCCTGGCACCTTTGCTAGTGCAGCGAAACCACTGTTGGCTGGCAGAGATGGCGGGGGCTGTTCCGCCTCGACCTCTATGACCGTCGGCTCAACCCTTCGCCTCAGCTCATCTCGTTGAGGCTGCCTTGCGCCAGCAGGTGGCGGACCGAATCCGCGTCCTTCAGGTACGCAGACGAGACCTTCAGGAACGTTTCGACAGCGGCCTTCAATGCCACCATGGGGCGCCCGGAAGGCGCAGGCTGAACCCGGCTGCTGATCTTCGCAGACCTCGATTGCTTCAACTGGCGGACCACCTGCGGGAGGCCGCCTGCCATCCTGGCGAAACTGCGCTTCCACAGCGGATGCAGAAACAAGCGTCGAGAGTACAAAACCGATCCACACCGTCTTCATGCTACACCTCAGGGCTTTAACCGTTCTCCAGTGGGCCTCTGGTGGATAAGTCTACTGATCAAATTAGGAGAGAATATGGAGAAAGCGGTCGTTTAATGTGAAACGGAATATCAGCTTTGCATACCTGAACAGGGCGTCTGCGAGAAGTGACCCCGCTGGCATAACGGCAATTTCGAAGCAGAGCCTGTTCATCCCCTTAAGCAACAATCATTCTTGCCACCAATCGGAAGCTGATTTTCAACAGGCCGCACCCCATCGCATCCGCAACAGATCGATATTCAGCGCTTATCCTTGAACTCAATCTCCAATGACTTGAGCTTGCGATAGAGATGAGTCCGCTCCATGCCCACCTCTTTCGCCATGCGTGAGATATTGCCCTCGTGCTGTTTGAGCTGATACTCCAGGTAGACCTTTTCAAACTCCTCTCTGGCTTGGCGCAGGGGCTGGTCCAGAGAGACCGGGGATTCCGGACCGACCAGTGAGCCGCCCAACTCCGGGGCACCCATCGATGACTCCACCTCCTCCTGGGAGATCTCGCTGCCGGCACCCAGGATCAACAACCGCTGCACCAGGTTTTTCAGCTCCCGCACATTGCCATGCCAGGGGTGGTTACGCAGCGTGTTCTGAGCGCCCACGTTGAAGTGACGATAGGGCAGCTTCTCATGGGTTACATACCAATCCACGTAGAAGTTGAGCAGTTCAGGAACATCCTCCGCATGCTCCCGCAGCGGCGGCACATGCAGCGGCACAACATTCAGATGATAGAAGAGATCCTCGCGGAAGGTGTCATCCTGCACCGCCTCTTCCAGGTTGTGCTGGGTGGCGGCGATGATGCGCACGTCGATACTCACCGGCTCGCTGCCACCGACCCGCATGAAGCGTCCGGTGTCGAGAGCGCCTACCAGCTGCGACTGGGCCTCCAGATCCATATCTGCCACTTCATCGAGAAACAGGGTACCGCCCACCGCCTGCTCCAGCCGACCGTAGTGGATACGTCCATCCTCTTCGCTGCCGAACAGCTCCTGGGCGGCATTGCCCTTGACGATGGCGCTGACATTGACCTCCACGAAGGGACGGTCGCGACGCAGGCTTTGCGAGTGCAGGTAACGCGCCAGGGTCTCCCGGCCACTGCCCGGCTCGCCGGTCACCAGCACCCAGGTATCGTGCTGGGCGATGCGTTTCACCTGCTCTCTGAGACGCTGCATCACGGTACTTCTGCCAGTCGGTTCATGCACCGCATGCACATGCTTGCGCAGCCCGACGTTCTCCTGTTTGAGCTGCTCAGCCTCTAAGGCCCTTTCCACAGTGAGCAGCAGTTTGGCCAGAGAGAGCGGCTTCTCAAGAAAATCATAGGCACCCAGCCGGGTCGCCTCCACCGCCGTCTCCACTGTGCCATGACCCGACATCATGATCACCGGACAGGGCAGTCCATCATCCTCACCCCACTCTTTGAGCAGTGTGATGCCATCCACATCCGGCATCCAGATATCGAGCAATATCAACTCCGGGCGGCGCTCCCGCAGTACCTGTCGCGCACTCTTGCCATCTTCCGCCATGGAAACCTCATAGGACTCATCCTGCAGTATCTCTTTGACAAGATTGCGAATGTCCGGCTCATCATCCACCACAAGGATGTAGGCCTTACTCATACTCGACTCTCCTCAGTGTGCCTCGTTATCGATTGTGTGCCATTCAGAGCCATCCGCGTTGCTCGTCGTTCATTTGCAACTACCAAACTACTCTCCTCGCGCCTTGATTGGCGCATTTTCTGGCGCAACAGGGTCAATTGGATTCTTCTCAGCAGGCCCTGGATCCACCAACATCGGTAACTGCATCACCAGGCAGGCACCTTTTTCGCAATTCTCTGCCCAGATGATACCGCCATGCTCCTCAACAATCTTCTTGACGATGGCCAATCCCAACCCGGTACCTTTCTGCTTGGTTGTAACATAGGGTTCGAACAGCTGCTGCATCATCTCCTGCGGTATTCCAGGGCCGTTATCCTGCACCCGCAACTCATAGTTGGGATGCTCATCCCGTTTCACCACTTTTGAGATCAGGCTCACCTGAGCATCCGGCACACCTTCGAGTGCCTCGACCGCATTCTTCAGCAGATTATGCACCACTTGCCTGATCCGCAATGGGTCGGCTTCCACACGCGCCTGCTCAGCACTCAGCTCCACATCAAACTTGATCCCCTGATTACCCCGATAGAGATCAAACACCTCGCTTACCAGATGCTCCAGCTTTACCGGCTTGGAGGCCATCTGCGGCGGCTTGGCGTACTCCGAGAAGTCATTCACCATGCTCTTCATCGCTTCAACCTGCTGCACGATGGTGTGGGTGGCCCGGTCCAGGACCTGAGCATCCTGCTCCGGCATACTTTTGAGGTACTTATGCCTCAATCGCTCAGCTGAAAGCTGTATCGGGGTCAGTGGGTTTTTGATTTCATGGGCAAGTCGCCTGGCCACTTCACCCCAGGCTGCATCGCGCTGGGCACGGATCAGCGCAGTAACATCATCAAACAATACGATGTGGCCGATTCGGCCATTCGGCTGGGCAAACGGTGTGGTCCGGCAGATCAATACTTTGCGTCCCTCACCACCGAACATGGTCAACTCGCCACGCCACTCTTTCTCGATCTCACCCAAGGGTGCCTCGAGCCCATCGGCAAACTGTCTCAGGATGGAGGAGTCCTGGCCAATATTGCTGATCGATTCTCCGGCCACCTGATTCATGTTAACCCCGAGAATCTTGCCGGCCGCCGGATTGGCGGTGCGCAATTTGCGCTGTGCGTCGAAAGTCAACACACCGGATGAGAGTCGTGCCAGCACGGTCTCGAGATAGGCCCGTTGTCCCTCCACTTCTCGCTGACTTCGATCCGCCTGATCCCGCGCCTGACGGATTCGCCGGGTCATCGCGTTGAAGGAGGCGACCAGAAAGGCCAGCTCATCCGCCCGCCTGGGAACCGGCAGCTGGCGATCGTAATCCCCGCCGGCAACCGCCTTGGTACCGGCTGCGATATTGGCAATCGGCGCCACCAGACGCCGGGCGGAGAAGAAGGCGGCCCAGACCGCCGACAGCACCGCGAAGATCAACACCAGGGAGAGGGTCAGGGAGAAATTCCGTTTCAGCGACTGACGCAGAAAGGAGAGCTCCTTATAGCGGTTGTATGCCAACTCCAGCTTCTCCGAGAGCACACTGACCCGCTCCGATGCCGGATAGAGCCCCTGGATGATCAACGGCCTGCCCAACGGATCGGCGACCGCCACCCGGATCATCAGTTCATCCTTGTCCCGTGCCAGCCCCACATAGCTGTTACCTTCCCGCAGACGCTGCATGATGTAGTCGTCCGGCTTGGCCGGTGCCAGCTCATCCGCCACCGCATTGGAGTAGGCGATGATCTGCCCGCCGGGATCGCTCAGCGACAGCTCCAGCGCACCGGACTGCTGACGCAGCCGTGCAATGGTCAGGGAGAGAGCCGACTCGGAGGTATCGGCGATACTCAACAGCTGCTGTTCGGTATATTTCAGCCAGACTCTCTGATTCAGTGCCAGCGAGGCCTGACCCAATTCACGGGCATCCTCCATCGCCTGGTCGATCTGCACATCGAACCAGCTGTCGATGCCTCCTTGCAGAAAACTGAAAGAGTAGTAGTAGACCACGCCGACCGGCGTCAATGCGATCAGGGTGAAGATCACCACCATCCGCAGGGTAAGACGGGAACCTGCACTGTGCCGCAGATACTGGCGAATCAACCTGATCGAGTTGTAGGTGATCAACACGAACAGCACAAACATACCGGCCAGGTTGAAGATCAGCAGCGGCACGAAATAGCGACTCAGCTCGGCAGAATTCTGCACGGCACTGCTCATCAGATGCAGACTGACCAGCAGCAGGATCAGCAGCAGGCCGACAGAGAGTCCGCCCAGACGTAAACGACTCAGGGTTGAAGGGGCCATTGGGACCATCCGGTTGTTAGTTTCCAGCCACCGCCAAGATAGGCCAATGGCTGCAGCGGTAACGGCAGGGAGTCGATATCCAGATCAGCCCGCAGGCGCAGCAGATAGTCCTCACCGGGAATCAGCTGTACCAGGCGCACCAGTGGCAGGTTGTTGATCTCCCCAAGCGCATACAGCGCCGCCTCCTGGGTGACAAAGTTCTGTTCATCGCCGGACTGCATATCCACCACGCGATAGAGTTCGGTCAGGGCATGGTAGCGAATCTGAAACCACAGAGTCTGGGCATACGGGCTGGGCTCCCAGAATCCCCGCCAGACCTTATCCACCACCAGTTGTACCTTGAGGGTCAGCGGCACACCATTACTCAGGGCCTGATGCGCCTTATCACTCAAGGCATAGTCGATACGCGCATTCAGTCGATAGCCGTTATCCACTTTTTTAATCTGCACCTCCTGGACCGAAAAACTGGCGCCGTTCGCTTCGGTGAACCCGATCAACAGCATCAGCAGTAGGAGCGTTGTGCGTATCATTGCGGCTGTTTTACCAAAGCTGCGTAGAAAAACCCATCCATGCCATCCTCGCCCGGCAGGATCTGTCGCCCCACTTCACAGGCTTCACCCCAATCGACCGACAGCGGCAACACCTGGGCATCGGGCTGATCAGCAAGGAAACGGCTCAACTGACGATGATTCTCATCAGCCAGAATCGAACAGGTGACGTAGAGCATCCGGCCACCCACCTTCAACAGGGGCCAGACCGCTCGAAGGATCTCTCCCTGCAGCTTCGCCAAGGTGGGGATATCTGACGCTCTGCGCAGTTGTTTGATGTCCGGGTGTCGCCGAATCACACCGGTGGCTGAACAGGGTACATCCAGCAGAATCCGATCATATTGCCGCTCGGCCCAGCCACCCTGAGGTTGCGATGCATCACCCACCACAACATCCGCCTGCAGATCGAGCCGGGTCAGATTCTCCGTCACCCGCTGCAACCGCTCGGCACTCTGATCGAGCGCCGTCAACTGCACGGTCGGCTGCCGCTCCAGGATATGACAGCTCTTGCCACCCGGCGCGGCACAGGCATCCAGCACCAGTTGGCCGGGTTGAAGATCCAGCAGTTGCACCGCCAATTGAGCCGCGCCGTCCTGAACCGACACCCAGCCCTGCTCGAATCCGGGTAACCGGGTAACATCCAGCGGCTGTTCCAGGGTCAGCCCCGAATCGACATGGGGTATGGCAACCGCAACGATCTCCGCCTCCCGCAGGATCCGTTGATAATCTGCCAGACTCTTTTTAGCCAGATTGACCCGCAGACTCATCGGTGCTCGTTGGTTCAGCGCCCTGACCCGCGATTGCCACTCATCCGGCCACTGACGTCGCAGTGTGTCGAGGAGCCAGCGGGGCATGTCGTAGGCCACCTCAGGTTGCTCAACAATCGCTTTCAGCAGACTCTCCCGCTGACGCTGAAAGTTACGCAATACCCCGTTGATCAGACCCACCGCCCATTTTTTTCCCAACGATTTGGCGGCACCGGCCGTCTCATGCACCGCAGCATGATCCGCCACCCTCATGTGAAGAAGTTGATAGAGCCCGATCAGGATCAATGCAGCCACATCCCGGTCCCGGCTCTTCAGGGGTTTGCTGAGCAGACGCCGGCTCAGGGCATCGAGCTGCATGAAATTGCGCATCACCCCATAGGCCATCTCCTGAACCAGGCCACTGTCCCTGGGGTCAGTCGTGTCAGCCAGGTATTTGGGTAGCGATTCAGACAGGGAGTGCCCAGCGAGCACATCCTGAATCACCCGGGCCGATACCGACCTGGGGTTGGTGATTGACGGTCGCTTGCGACCCCCCATCAAGTCAGCACCACACCATCCATGTTGTGGGCATTAAGAAAGTCTCCCGCTGACATTGCCCGTTTACCGGGCATCTGCAGCTGGCTGATACGCAGCACCCCTTCCCCGGTAGCCACATCAAAACCCGTTTTACCGGTTGCCACCACCTGTCCAGGCGAGGCGGATCCATCAGCGCTGACAACCTCGCTGTTCCAGACCCTCATCACCTTGTCACCATACAGGCAGTGGGCCACTGGCCAGGGGTTGAAGGCGCGAACCTGACGATCGATCTGCACAGCCGACTGAGACCAGTCGATCCTGGCCTCCTCCTTATCGAGCTTGCTGGCATAGTTTGCCAGGGAGTCATCCTGGGGTATCGCTTCGACCTTACCTTCACTCAGACCGGGCAGAACCTCGATCAGCGCTGCCGAGCCCAGTTCAGCTAGCCGGTCATGCAGTGAACCACCCGTCTCGTTCTCATCGATTGGTGTGCTGCGAATACTCAGCATGGGACCGGTATCCAGTCCGGCCTCCATCTGCATGATGGTCACGCCGGACGTCTCATCGCCGGCCAGTATGGCGCGCTGGATGGGAGCCGCCCCCCGCCAGCGTGGCAGCAGTGAAGCGTGGATATTGATACAACCCAGCCTGGGAGTATCGAGTACTGCCTGAGGCAGCAGCAGGCCATAGGCCACCACCACCATCAGATCAGCCTGGTGCTGCGCCAGGATCTGCTGCGCTTCCGGATCCTTCAGGGTTTTTGGCTGAAAGACCTCGAGATCGTGCTCCACAGCAAGCTGCTTGACCGGACTGAACTGTACCTTTCTGCCACGTCCCGCCGGTCGGTCCGGCTGGGTGTAAACCGCGACAACACGATGCTCGGTTGTGAGAAGAGCCTGCAGCGCCGCGGCCGCGAAATCCGGGGTACCGGCGAATATTATTTTTAGAGGCTGAGCCATGGGTTGGATTCCAGAATAGTCCTTAGCAGTTGTTTTTTAACAAGTTTGGGATGCGGGTCTCAGACAGATCCCGGATCTCCGATGAAGATTGTTTCAGGGTCGGCTTCAGATCACCTCGCGGGCACCCGCTGTGGAACTGGTCTGCTGTCGGCTCTCCTTCTCCAGCTTCTTACGGATACGCTGACGTTTCAGGCTGGAGAGATAGTCGACAAACAATTTACCATCCAGGTGATCCAGTTCATGCTGAACACAGACAGCCAGCAAGCCTTCGGCCTCCTCTTCAAAGGGAACCCCGTCCCGGCCCAGGGCTTTGAAGCGGATCTTGTCCGCCCGGCTCACCGTTTCGAAAATACCGGGCACAGAGAGACACCCCTCCTCCATCTGTTCAATCCCATCTCTCTCTATGATCTCGGGATTGATCAGGCAGAGCGGCTCGTTCTTCTCTTCCGAAAGATCGATTACCACCACCCTTTTCGCCACATTGACCTGGGTTGCGGCCAATCCGATACCCGGCGCCTGATACATTGTCTCAAGCATATCGTCAACCAGCCGACGTATAGAGTCGTCGACCTGAGCCACTGGTTTGGCTTTGTTGCGTAGCCTGGGATCGGGAAAATGAAGTATGTCGAGAATCGCCATTGGTTTATCCAAAATCTATAGTACAAATGCAAGAAATTGCGCTAACATAATGATCATACTGGAAACTGGTGTACTGTCCCATAGGGTTTCAACCACTGAAACGAAGACAGTAGTGGCAGTAGCAGGGGAGTTCCCCAGCCTCTACCCTCACCAAATCGAAGCGTTTCCGTATCGTACCCAAGGGAATAGTCATGTTACATTTTAACAACAAACTCATCGGAGTCATCAGCGGCTTGCTGCTCTCCTTCGCTTCGCTGGCCGCTGACCACGTGGCGCTCAACCCAACCCACCCGGAACGCTATACCGTCGTCAAGGGCGATACTTTGTGGGATATCTCCTCGATGTTTCTGCGTGACCCCTGGTTATGGCCGGAGGTGTGGTACGTCAATCCACAGGTTGAAAACCCTCATCTGATCTATCCTGGCGATGAGTTGGTGCTGACTTATCTGGATGGTCGCCCGATATTGAAGCTGGACCGCAAAGGCAAGCTCTCGCCGAGAGTTCGGGCCACACCGCTTGATCAGGCCATTCCGACCATTCCCATCGATGCCATCGCTCCGTTTCTGACCCGTCCCTATGTGGTCGATGAAGACCAGTTGGAAAAAGCCCCCTACATCGTCCACTTTCTGGATGACCACATCGTGGGTGGTGCAGGCATCAGCTACTACGCCCGCAGCATCATGGAAGAGCAGCCGAATCAGTACGCCATCGTCAGACCTGAAAAGCCATACAAAGATCCGGAAACCGGCGATATCCTTGGCTATGAGGCCGTCTATGTAGGCACCTCCGAACTGAAACGCACCGGTGACCCGGCCAAACTGCTGATTACCACATCGGATCAGGAAGCGATCATCGGCGACCGACTGCTCAAAGTCATGGAACAGGAGCCACTGATCGATTTTCAGCCCAGAGTGCCGGATATGGCGATCGAAGGCCGGATCATCTCCGTACTCAATGGTGTCTCCCAAATCGGCCAATACAACGTGGTGGTCCTCAACAAAGGCAGCAATGCGGGCCTGGAAGCCGGCCATGTACTGGAGATCCTGCAGGGTGGCGATGAGATCCGCGACATCGTCATTGGTCGCGGCGAAAAGGTCAGATTGCCCCTTGAGAAAGCAGGACACCTGATGGTTTTCCGCAGTTTCGAGAAGGTAAGCTTCGCACTGGTGATGAATGCCACCAAGCCGCTGCACATTCTTGATTGGGTACGCCCACCTGAAGATTGATCGATTGGTCTGCCGGCGCACCGATCCTGCGTCGGCAGCTTAACCTTCAAGAGGATCTGAGGCATCATGGACGATATGCCACCAACCACACCCGATAAACTGGATGCCTGGCTCCAGGTCACCCATACCCCCGGTATCGGCAATCGCTATTTCAAACGGCTAATCGATCGATTTCAGACAGCCGAAGCCATTCTATCGGCCAACCCGGATGAGCTTGCCTCCCTGTCGCTACCGCAAACCGCCATTGAACAGCTCTTAAGTATCGACCGGCAACGAATCGAATCCACCCTGGAATGGCTCGACCAAGCGGACCATCAGGCGATTACTCTGAATGACCCTGATTACCCCCCGCTACTGAGAGAAATCGATGATCCGCCCGCAATACTCTATCTGATCGGCAACCGGGAGCTGTTATTGCAACCCCAGCTTGCGGTCGTCGGTAGCCGTAACCCCACCCCGTCCGGACGGGGGAATGCCAGGGAGTTTGCCCGTTTCCTGGCCGGCTCAGGTCTCACTATCTGTAGCGGCCTCGCCCTGGGTATCGATACCGAGGCGCATCAGGGCGCCATCTCGGTGGGTCACACCCTTGCCGTCATGGGTACCGGACCGGATCGTATCTACCCGGCCAAAAACCGGGAGCTGGCTCATCAGATCGCATCCGAGCATCTGCTGATCACGGAATTCCCACCGGGAACCCCTGCCAAAGCGGAGAATTTCCCAAGGCGCAACCGCATCATCAGCGGCCTCTCGCTCGGTGTTCTGGTGGTGGAAGCGACACTGCAGAGCGGATCGCTGATTACCGCCCGACTCGCCGCTGACCAGGGAAGAGAGGTTTTCGCCATCCCGGGGTCGATTCACAACCCGCAATCGAAAGGCTGCCATGCACTGATCCGCCAGGGGGCGAAACTGGTGGAGTCGGCTCAGGACATCGGTATCGAACTGGGCCCATTGACCGGTTTACTCGTAGAGCGAACGGACGAGATCCTACCTGCCGCACCACAATCGCAACGCCAAAACGATCCGGATTACCTGCGCTTGGAGGAGGCGCTGGGCTACGACATGGTCTCAGTTGATGAATTAATCACCCGAACCGGTTTGACCCCGGAGGCAGTTTCGTCCATGCTGCTCTTGCTCGAGCTCGAAGGTCATGTATCATCGGCACCCGGTGGCTACTACAGTCGCGTAATAACTGCATCCCGTCCGAGCGGGAGAGAGAGCAAATGAACGAAAACGTGGTCGACATTCTGATCTACCTCTATGAAAACTACATGGATGGTGAACATGCACCGCCAACGGATCAACATGAACTGCGGGATGAACTGATTCAGGCGGGCTTTCCTTCAACAGAAATCAGCAAGGCATTCGACTGGCTGGATGAGCTGGCGGAAAACGCCCAGGACCAGCAGCACGACACCCGCCAATCCCACTCTCTGCGAATCTTCACCGAAGAGGAGACGACTCGCCTGGATGTGGAT
>JAHRHW010000118.1 GCA_019100305.1 Candidatus Thiodiazotropha taylori
GACAGCGTCTGATCGTATCAGCCGACTGTCGACAGGGGCAGGCGGTCATTCTGGTTGAGGATGATGGTAGTGGTGTGCCTGAAAAAGAGCGCCTTCGTATCTTTGAACCCTTTGCCCGGCTCGATACGGCGCGTGATCGGGAGTCAGGAGGTGTGGGGTTGGGATTGGCCATCGTGCAGCAGATTGCCCGCTGGCATGGTGGACAGGCATGGGTTGAAGACGCGGCCAGCGGTGGTGCCCGTTTTCTGATCAGCTGGCCGGTATCCCAGGATTGAGCCTAGACCCAGCAGGGCGTATTGGATTCGTGTTAACAGGCCCTAGCACAGACCCGGCTGGTGCCGGGCCTGTGTGGTGGTTGAAGTTGGGTGATTGGGTTTTCGATTTAATCAGTGTCCGTCAGTACTGTCCCAGCCCCATCTCGATATAACCTGTGGGACAGACCTCTTTACAGATATGGCAACCGACACACTTGGCATAGTCGGTCTCCACATAACGTCCCATGACACGTTGATCCTTTTTCACCCGGGTGACCGCATCCTGCGGGCAGTAGATGACGCAGTTGTCGCACTCGAAGCAGAATCCGCAGCTCATGCAGCGTTTGGCTTCGCTGACCGCTGACTCCTGACTCAGGCCAGTGAAGCGCTCGATCATGCTGCCCAACACGTTGGAGACATTGACATCCATCTCATCCCTGGCATTGACTGTCTCGTAGTCGAAGTGACCGGTGTAGAGGGAGTTGGTATTGATCACGTCTGCTTCGGCCCGGTTCTCAAAATTGTGTACAGACCATTTGGCACTGCTGGTGCCCCAGGTCGAGCCATGCCTGTACTCATCCGGTGATAGAGATTTTTCATCCAGCTCCTGCAGCAGATTGAAGTGGTGGCCTTCCACCTTGGGTCGGTCATCAAGCGACTCACCGCTGAGATATCTGTCGATTCCCTGGACGGCTACCGAGGCTTGACCAATTGCGGTGGTCAGCAGGTGGGGATCGATGGCATCACCCGCGACGAAGTGACCCTGTTTCCCTTTCACCTGCATGGTTCGATCCGCATCGATCTGATTCCACTGGTTGGCGATCCCGTCGATGCCGTCGTAGTCACCGGTCTGACCGGTGGCGGCGACAATCAGGGCGCACTCGATCTCGAAGGGTTCTCCATTGGCTTCCATTTTGCCGCTCGACCAATCCACCGGCTGGACCTTCAGGGCAGAGGCACGGCCCTGCTCATCCAGCACCACCTCAAGGGGAGCCAGACTGTCGTGGATCTCCACACCCTCAGTGATACAGGCCTCCAGTTCGTGCTTGGTACAGGGAGCCTTTTCGATCGGGCGACGGTAGACCAGCCAGCAGTCGGAGTCGGCGCGCAGTGCCGCCAGATCTTCCCGCTGAGAGCCCGAGCCATCAAATACCGCCTCTGGGCGTTCCGGATGGTCGAGTTCGGCCACCTCTCCAATGCGTTTCGCAACCGCCGCCACGTCCATGGCGGTATCACCACCGCCGATCACCAGGATACGACCATCGAGGTATTTCAGAGAGCCATCGTTGAAGGATCTGAGGAAGGTCATGCCATCGACGCAGTTGGGGGCCTCGCCACCTTCGACGCGCAGTGGTTTGCCGATCACCGTGCCAACGCTCCAGAAGATCGCGTCGTAGTCACGTTCCAGGGTTTCGACCTTTACGTTGTCACCCACCCGTGTGTTGAGTTGCACATCGATGCCGCCCAGGTCGAGGATGCGCTGGATCTCATCTTCCAGCACATCTCGCGGTATACGGTAGCCAGGAATACCGAATACCATCTGTCCTCCCAGTGCATCATGAGCTTCATAGATGGTTGAGTTGTGGCCCAGACGGCGTAGGAACAGAGCGGCGGCCAGCCCGGCAGGGCCTCCTCCGATGATGGCCACCCGCTTACCCGAATCTGTCTCCGGTTTGTCGAAAGCGAGATTGTTTTGCCGCGCCCAGTCGCCGATGTACTGCTCGATGGAATTGATGCCGACAAAGCCATCAAGACTGTTACGGTTACAACCACTCTGGCAGGGGGCGGGGCATACCCGACCCATGATTGAGGGAAAGGGGTTGGCCAGGGTCATGCGCTCAAAAGCGTATTGCTGCCAGGGCTTGTCTGCCTGAGGCTTGTCCAGACCGCGTACGATCGACAGCCAGCCGCGAATATCATGACCGGATGGGCAGGCGTTCTGACAGGGTGGGGTGCGCTGGATATAGGTCGGGCAGAGGTAGGACTCGCCTTGATTGATCACATCGCTGTTCCAGTCGTAGTGTTCGTTGTCGCCGTCGTTATAACGTCGATAAGTTGGATCGATGTCACTCATTCGTTTATCACTCCATTACAAAGCAGTGTGACGCTCTGTTTGCACACTGAAGATCTGTAGACATGCCACGGGTTGGTCGTGCTTGGGTTCGGTGTTTTATGGATCAGATTCCGAACTGTTATTTTTGTTTTGGATTCTAATTTGTAAGTAATAAATCTATCTGGTTTGCGCTGTCATGGGTTAGTGAACCAATTGCCTTCCTCCAAGTAGATCAAAGCATTTTTAAGAGAGGCTTAAGTTTGGTGTGGATTGGATCACTATTGAGTCACTACAAGCTGAAAAATCGAACTCCGTCACAGCTTCATCGGCCATGAAGCGGCTGAAAATATCCGAGGTAAAAAACATCCGGCAAGATATTACCAGCGTTGCGGGGATTTTGCCTGATGTTTTTAACTGGGATTGTCAGCTTTTATGTATACTCAATTTGAGATAATAGCTCAGCCGCGAGGTTTATTTAAGTGGCTTAAGGAAGCAGACAATCCTTTCGGTTTCGATGAATCCGAGCTTTTTATGCAGCGTGATACTTGTCTGGTTGTGGCTCTCCGTATCACTGGCGATCTCCGCGAAGCCTTGCTTAGCGGCCCAGGATTCCGCTTGCTGTATCAGCGCTTTGCCGTAGCCTTTGCCACGATGCTCGGATTTGACGAACCAGCCTTCAATATAGGGCACCCTGGATGATCTGCTGCCTTCTGCAAAGTTGCGGATGTTAAGCTCGATAAACCCGGCCAGTTTCCGCTCGGCGATCTCAATCACAAAGGTCTCAACAATATCGATCGATTCGCCGGCAAAGTATTCAGCAAGCTCTATTGGGTGTTGATCCTGATCCTTTGGCCAGAGTTGGCTTCTCATACTGATCCAGTCTGCCAAATCAGATGCTTCGGCGGGGCGGATAATCATAAGCATTGCTCGTTGTTGATGCTTTAAAATCTAAAGAACGTTCGACTAGCAGTCTATTCTTGGAGTCACTGCGGTTCTGTTAACTCAATATTAGCCAAGGAGAGGCAGAAAAGCCCCTCTCCCGCAAGGGGAGAGGGGAGCTAATCTGTTGGTCTGTTTTTGCGTCCGGCAGGACGTCTTAAAATCGTGTCAACAGACTCTACAGAAACTAACTGAAATCAACCCAATTGCATCAAATGTAAGCACACTTAATGGCACGCCAGTGTCATAGAACAATTCCAATCAGGGTTCATAGCATCAACCAACTCAAAGTGTCACTTGGCAAAACAGGGTGTCGCTATTGAGTTCGAATGTGCCGTTGTCCGAGATCGCTGTCACTTCGGCGGTATGTTCTCTTTTAAATGCCTCCAACTGTTCAGGCTTGAGTTGATCAAGCAGTGATTTATAGGCGGCGCTGTTGAGCAGCTCCCACCACTCATCGACCGACACCGGATAGCGAATCGGTTCTTCAATGATCACCAGATCCGCGTAATCAGAACTCTCCGCGAGTGTCTGCCAATTTTTGGCGGTTTTCAGTCGATCTTTTAACTCTCCAGGTGGAGATACGTCATACTCTGTTTTAAGGCGATGCAAAAACAGTTCAGCGTAGGGATTGAAGGCCGCGTCTGTAAAGGAGGAGCAGATCAATTGACCACCTGGCTTGACGGTTTTACAAATTGCCCTGTATGAGGCTTCCATGTCCGGGAAGAAAAACATGGCATAGCCGCAGGTGACTACGTCGAATTTGCCCGCCGGGTAGCTCAGCTCATCCACATCGGATTGAATGAAGCGAATATTGGTGAGCTCCAGCTGTTGGGCTTTCTTACTCGCAATATCGAGCATCTGCGTGGATAGATCGATGGCTTCGATCTGTGCGTCTTGATGACGGGTTGCTATTTCAATCGCCACACTGCCGGTGCCTGTCGATATATCCAGTACATGCAGCCCCTCAGCCGCAGGCAAAAGCTCAGCCAATCTTTTTGCGGAGATGCCAAAGAAACTGTTCTGGTCATATCGGCTTGAGACTTTATCAAAGGTGGTCTGCAGGGCCTGTTTGTACTCTATGGTATCCATCGATCTGCCGCTGTTGAGAGAGTTTTGATTTGTTGGCATCAATCCATTTCAAGTGGAATGAGCAAATAATGTTAAGTCGACTTTTGGATTGCTGTTGCCAGATACAGTGGTGCTGTGATGATTGTTACAGAAGGATACATATCCAAACAATATCCCCACAGACATTAACACGCCGGTTTCTTAACCTGATGATGTCAACAAAACAACAGGGAGCATCATCATGTCAAACGAAAAGTCGGCGTTTAATGGACCCAGGCTGGTAGCAGCATGGATTCTTGCCTTTGGTTGCATTCTGCTACCCGGCCTCGCTGCAGCGGGTGAGTGGGCAGCCGGCATCAACCTGGGAGCAGGGCGTAATCCAGTCATTGGTGAAGACAACTATCTTGCGGCCATGCCGGTGATTGCCTATCGGGGCGAACGTTTCCATGCCAATCTGGGTAATCCCGGTCTCTCTTACTTCAATGGCAGCACAGATTTCGGCGGTTTGGGTTACAGCTTGATTAAACAGGATAATTTTAAACTCGATCTGGTCGGGCGGATTCGCGCCATGGGGATTGATCCGGATGATAACGACGAGTTGCAAGGATTGGATGAACGTAAGCCGGGTTTCGATGTTGGTATCGATCTCCTCTGGGGCAGTGATCTGGGTGAGCTCAACGGTCAACTGCTTAGCGATGTCAGCAATCGGTCGAAAGGTCAGGAGCTGGTGGTCAGTTACGCCTATCCCCTGAAACATGGGGATTGGTCGTTCAGACCTGAGGTGGGTGTCAGTTGGCAGAGCAGTAGACTGAGCGACTACTACTTCGGGGTGGATGACGATGAGACGGGCGCCGGGCTGGAAAGCTATGAAGCCAACTCCACCGTTACACCCTTCCTGGGTATTCAGGCTGAGTATGCCTGGTCCAAGCAGGTACGCTTGATCGGTGGTGCCGGTATCGGTCGTCTGGGGGATGGAATCAGTGACAGTCCAATCGTCGATGGACGCAATCTGGCCGGTGGCTTTGTGGGAGCGGTTTACCTTTTTTAGGTGGACTTTTCATGCGACTGAAATCCATAGCAACGGGTTTGTTGATTCTTCTGCTCCCTCTCGGCCTGTTTCTGGCCGGGTTTTGGGATCAACCCAGGCCGATCGAAACCGTTCAGGTCGAGCGGGGTGATCTGTCTCTGCTGATCCGGGTAACCGGTGAGGTGATCAACGACCGCCGTGTGGAATTGACAGCGTTGGTGGATGGTCAGGTGATCAGCGTCGATGCTGGCGTCGGCGATCGGGTCAGTACCGGTCAGATACTGGCGAAGATGGACAATCGTGCCGCTGCGGCCAATCGTCAAAGGGCTGAGGCGTTTGTGCAGCAGCATGCGGTTTTACGTAAAGAGGCCGATTTGCGCTACCAGCGACTGAGCAAACTGGTTGCCAAGGGTGCTGTAACCGAGGAGCAGCTCGAGGATGCACAACTGGAGTGGCAGGCCGCCACTGCAGTATGGCAAGTGGCCAAGGCAGAACTGCTGCTGACAGAGGTGGCCCAGGAGTGGCAGGTGATCCGTGCGCCGTTCGATGCCGTGGTAGTGAAGAAATCCACCGAGATGGGGCAGTGGGTTGAGGCTGGCACCCCGCTTTTCTCCCTGGTGGCTCTGGATGGTTGGCAGATCGAGGCCCATGTGGATGCAGTGGACAGTGGGCGCATCAAGCTCGGTCAGCCGATTGAGTTGAAATCCGATGCCTTCCCCGGAAAAAACTGGCACTCGGAAGTGAGTTGGATCGGACCCAATGTGGAACAGGAGCAGGAGCGTCGACTCAACACCTTCAAAGTGCGGTTGGATCCGGGTGAGGCAGCGCCAGCACTGCTGTTGGGTCAGCAGGTGGATCTGGAAATTCTGGTGGCGCAGCGACAGGGTGTGCTGAAACTTCCCTTTACGGCACTGAAAGAGGATCAGGAGCGGTTCCAGGTCGGGATAATCGAAGCAGGTCTTTTAAGTTACCGGGAGGTAGCGTTAGGCCTGCAGGGGGATAGTCATGTGGAGTTGCTGTCCGGCATCCAGGAAGGGGACAAAGTGGTGCTGCTGGAGTCTGCCAAGCTCGAGTCCGGAATTGCTGTGCAGGAGAGAACAGAGCAATGATACAGATGCGGGCGATCCACAAATCCTATTGGCGGGGTGGCACTGAGCTGCCCGTGATCCGCGGCATTGATTTGGACATTTCAGCGGGCGAATTTGTCGCCATCATGGGGCCCTCCGGATCGGGTAAAAGCACTCTGATGAATATCATCGGCTGTCTCGATCTGGCGGATCGTGGCGAGTACCGGCTGAACGGGGAGAGGGTGTCGGGTGCGCCGTTTTCCCGCTTGGCCGAGCTGCGGGGGCAGACCATCGGTTTTGTATTTCAATCCTTCAATCTGATTACCAGTCGGAGTGCGTTGGAGAATGTGGCACTGCCACTGCTCTATCAGGGCGTTGCCCGGGATGAGCGTATGAGTCTCGCCACACAGGCGCTGCAGCGAGTCGGTATGTTGGATCGGGCCTCACATCAGCCAAACCAGCTCTCCGGCGGTCAGCAGCAGCGGGTCGCCATTGCCCGGGCGCTGGTCAATCGCCCCGGCCTGCTGATTGCGGATGAACCGACCGGTGCATTGGACAGCCGCAATGGAGATCAGGTTTTGCAGCTCTTCAACGACCTGCATAACGAAGGACATACACTGGTGATGGTGACCCATGATCCATTGATCGGTGAGCGGGCGGATCGGCTGATCATGTTGCACGATGGTAGGGTGATATGAACCGGCTGCGGGTATTTATCGAGCTGACCGGAGAGGCGGTGATTGCATTGTGGCAGAACCGCTTGAGGTCACTGCTCAGTGTTTTGGGTATCGCCATTGGTATCGCCGCAGTGATGACGGTCAGCGCGGTGAGCAGTGGTGGTAAACAGTTTGTACTGAAAGAGCTGGAGACGTTCGGTTTGCGATCACTTTGGGTGTTTCGGGACTACAAGGATAAAGATCCCCAGTCGCGGGTCAGAGACAGCTCAGGAATCGATAGCCGCGACCTGAAACTGTTGAAAGGGGCATGTTGCCCTGCAGTGAAGCGCTTGAGCCCGGTGTTGCTCGCTGCCAATCGACCGATTGTGCAAAACGGCAATCGCTACAGCAGTGCTCAATTGAAAGGTGTGGATGCCAACTATACCGGGATCAACAATGACCGGTTGACCATGGGGCGCGGTTTTCGACCGGGGGATATCAATGGCCGCCGCCCGGTGGCTTTGATCGGTGAAACGGTCAGTCAGGATCTCTATCCCCAGTCGGAAAATCCAATCGGTCGGGATCTGCGCATCGGGGGGCGTCGATATCAGGTGATTGGGGTGTTGGAATACAAGAGCCGGGATCTGCTCGCAAGCATTGGATCGGATGGAGGAGAGGATGCGAATAACAGAATCCTGCTGCCCTATACCCTGGTGCAACAGATGAATGGCAATCAACAGGTCAGTTATCTGCAGGCCGAAGCGGTCTCCATCGCCAGGGCCGAACAGGCGGCAGATCAGCTGAGGTTGGCGCTGCAGAGACGCTACCGGGGCAGCTACCAATACACCAAGATCACCCTGGCCTCCTATCTGAAAACCGTGGACCGGATATTGGGTGGAATCACCGCGATGGGGGTGGTAGCCGCTTCCACCGCGCTGCTGGTCGGCGGTATCGGAGTGGCGGGAATCATGAGCACAGCAGTGGTGGAACGAATCCGTGAGATTGGTGTACGCATGGCGATCGGTGCAAATCGTCGCCACATTCTGTTTCAGTTTCTCGCGGAGGCGGTATTGATCAGTCTGGCCGGTGGTATAGCGGGTCTACTGTTTGGTTTATTGCTTGGTGGAACGCTCGATCTGTTAACCGGGTTTCCATTGATGCCAACATTGAGTGGCGTATTGACCGGATTGATCGTATCGGTTCTGGTGGGGTTGGCCTCCGGTTACTATCCTGCTCGTCGTGCGGCGGATTTTTTACCGGTTGAAGCGCTACGCCGGGTGTGATTTGTGACTGCATACAGGTCTGCAAAGCTCCGTGGAGGGCCCCGGCAGCACTGGCCTCGCCGCCATTGATGCTAACCATCTTGTCCGACCTATCCCTGCTTCCCTAGTCATGTTGTCGGTTGGCCTTTCTAAGGTGGAAATTACCAAACATGCCATCAGCCATATCCAGACAATACTCTCATGCTTCGATCAATAGCGCAGTGATCAACAGCAGTTGCAGGAGAAAAGCTGTGTGGATTGAGAATCCTCAGTATGAGATGACAAGTCGAGCTTCTCGATACGGCTCTTCACTGACAGACTATTGACAAAACTCAACGCATTAATGAGAAAAACCGTAACCGGCTTATGGTTATGCATTGGAATAAAACACTTTTAAATTGTGTATTTGTGGCAGTGTAAAAAAATAGTCTTTGTTACCTATTGTCCGCTTGGATTTATGCTAATTTTTTATGTAGCGACATTCGCTTTTTGAGGGTATGACGACTGAGCCTGATTCCACATGCTCCTCAATCCAATCACCTGAGTGTATTGGGATGTACCCTGATCCGTTACTGTTTATGCAGCTGGATAGGGATTGAGGCCATGTGTGGATAGGTTGATCTCTGACGGTATGGATGACCACAGTGAGGTAGAGGAGTTGTGACGCACTTGCTGTCGTTCATTAAGGGGCTGATCTTTATCACGGGAAGAGTTTCTAAACGGCCTTGAAAGATAATCTGTCAATCAGAGGTTACCGGGCGCCGAACAATAAACTGCGGTCGACTGAGTGATCAGCACCGCGAGTGTGAGGCTGTTAAAGTGCAACAGAGCGCTAAAATTGAACGACAACCTGGCTTTCTGCCCCATGCCGACTTTCAGCGATTGCTGGATGGGGTTGTGAAATCCGGTTATCAGCTGTTGGGGCCGGTTGTGAAGGATGGGGCGATCCAGTTGATGGAGATCTCCGATGCCACACAGCTGGTAAAAGGGTTGACCAATGAACAGCAGCCAGGCCGCTATCGGCTGCAACAGACTGCCGGTGAACGGTTGTTTGACTGGAATCACGGACCGCAGGGGCTAAAGCCGCTCTGTTTTGCCCCCCACGAAGTGTTATGGGTTGAACAGAAGGATCCTTTGAGTTTTACAGCCCGTCTACCGGATGTGAAACCGACCGCTGTGCTGGGGGTGAGGGGCTGTGACCTGGCAGCACTTGCGATCCAGGACCGGCACTTTCTGCACGCCGCTGGTGCCGACCCCCACTATCGACAGCGACGCGAACAGTTATTGTTGATCGGCATCGATTGCGCCCACTCTGCGGAGAGCTGCTTCTGTGCCTCAACCGGTGACGGGCCGAGCATCAATCAGGCCGTCGATATCGGATTGTCAGAACTTGATGATGGGTTTCTGGTCTGGTCCGGAAGTGATCAGGGAGAGGCTGTTCTGCAACAGATCGATTTGATCACAGCACAAACTCAACAGCTGAAGCAGATGGAGCGTCAGTCAGAACAGGCGGCGCAGGAGCAGCAGCGCAAACTGCCGGAAGCTGAAGAGCTGATGCGTCTCTATCAACGGCTTGAACATGTCCATTGGCAGCAGATTGCCGAGCGCTGTCTGGGGTGTGGTAACTGCACGGCTGTCTGTCCCACCTGTTTCTGTTACGACACTCAGCATGAAGTCTCATTGGATGGCCTGTCGGCGCAAAATGTTCGTCAGTGGGACTCCTGCTTCAGTGCCAGTCACAGCAGCATGGGGAGTTTCAAGGTACGTGGAAATATCCTCAGCCGTTATCGTCAGTGGCTGACCCATAAGCTGGCGGGGTGGCAGGAGCAGCAGGGGCGTATTGGATGCACCGGTTGCGGTCGATGTATCACCTGGTGTCCGGTGGGAATCGATCTCACCAAAGAGACCGACACCATTCTGTGGGAGGGGAGTCTCGATGAGTGATCTGCATCTACCCCGTACGGCAATTATCGATGAGCGTATTCAGGAGTCGGCGACCATCTTTACCATCAGGTTGAGATTTGAGGATGCGGCCGCCCAGGAGGTGTTTGAGTTCTCTCCCGGCCAGTTCAATATGGTGACCCATTTCGCCGCCGGAGAGATCCCGATCTCGATCGTCAATGATCCCAGGGACAGCCACTATTTCGACCATACGATACGCGTGGTTGGCCGGGTCTCTGAAGCGATGTCGAATCTGCAACCGGGCGATCGGGTGGGGATCCGCGGGCCGTTCGGTAGAGGCTGGCCGGTAGCGGATGCGGCGGGACGCGATGTGCTGCTGGTTACCGGCGGTCTGGGATGCGCGCCATTGGTCTCGGTGATCCGCTATCTGATGAAGCGACGCAATCAGTTCGGTCATCTGCATATCC
>JAHRHW010000119.1 GCA_019100305.1 Candidatus Thiodiazotropha taylori
CTACTGTGTGGTCGTGGGGATGAGTGGCGTGTCATCAGGCAGGAGTCGACCATCGAGGACATATGGGGATTGGCCTGGTTTGACGACAGTCTCTATCTATCCACCATGCGGGCGGTCTATCGGTTAAACGATGAAGCGCTGGAACTTGTCGATTTCGGCGATGATTTACCGGCCACCTGTTATCATCTGGCGACAGGTGGTGGTGTACTCTGCTCGATTGGCGAAAAGGACGTCATGATGTTTGACGGTCAACAGTGGCAGCGATTGGATTAAGTTTGGTCCTGATTGTTCATCACTCGATCCCAGAAGCTGCCCCAGAACCCCCTTTGCTCTTCGATGCGATCCAGGCGTCGTTCAAGGGCATTCATTCTGTCGTGTATCTCTGTATCGAGCTGTAACAGCTGACCGGTACTTGCTGTGTCATGCTGCTGCATGACCAGTTGTTCCAAATAGGCGGTAATCGATAAGCCTTGTCGATCGGCTTCGGCAACAATGGTTGCTTTGGCTTGATCCGAGATTGCTTCCAGATGCCAGGGATTTTGCGCCTTTTTCTTTGCTGTGGATTTCGCTTTCTGCTGGGGCGGTTGTGCTGCAGGTTTCTGCTTTTTCACCGTTGCCTTCTTCTGTTTGTGTTTCAGGGTGATCGGTTTTTGTGGCAAAGCCGAGTAGTCCCGTTTTGGCCGCTTGGGTGGTTTACTCGGTATGTTGGAAGAGGGGCCGGTGTTATCGCTTGTTGTGTCTGTCATGGTTTGACTGCGCAGCTCAATCAGTAGTGATAAATTCCATTCGGTTGCCATGCAATGGCGCTGGATGAGGTTGGCCATTACGCACAAGTCTGGCTGAAGTTTAGCGGAAACTGGAGCAGGGGGGCTAAAAAAATTACCAGCAGGATGCTGGAAATCAATGTTCGGCATTCGATAGGGCGCAACCGAGCGGCGAAGCCGTCGCTTCCACAGCCGATCCGTGAGGAGAGATTCGTTCTGGGTCAGAGGGTCACAGATGGTACTGCCAAATGGCTTTGGTTCGCACCACTTCCATCTCCGATTACTCTTCAGGTGATCAGATTGATCAGGACAGAAACCATCCAGATACCGGCGATGGCCAGAATCAGTGTGTCTATGGAGAGAATGTCGCGAATTGGCGTTTTCATGGTGTTACCTCTATTACTGCTATCGGTATACCGGTACTGCACTGTGCCAGAACCTGTGATTGATTAGGTTAAAAATCGACTCTGTTGGTTCCCTGTTTCAAAACACCCTAGCGAGCCGTCCATAGAGTCCGGTCGTCAGCTGTCAAATCCAGCATGGTTCTTACCCTGTGAATCGACAAGGTATAGAAGAATTTAATATCCGGCATTGAAAAATATCAATTAATCAGGCCTAAGAATCGTTTTTGACTATTGGGATTGGTATTTAGCAGTGTCTATCGCGCTACTAGAAGTCTTTTTCTCACTAAAGCAATCGTAACTAACTGATAAATATATATAATATATGTGGTTCTAGTAAAATATACAATCGGCAGTTGTATGACTTCTGTGTAATACTTAATACGCTTTGCGTGCACTGCAGAGGCGTTTTATGCCTTTCTGCTGACAGGGTTTTTGTGGTTGAAAGCGAACTATTTGGTTGACGGATTGATAAACCAATCCTCGGGCCGCTCAACCAGCTCGATCTGATAGCCATCCGGATCCCGGATAAATGCAATCACCTCATCAAGACCATTAAGCCTGGTTGGATTCAGCGTGATCTCTCCGCCCTGTGCTGAAATCTCCGCACAGGCTTTCCAGCAATCCCTAACTCCTATTGCCAGGTGACCATAGCCGTTTCCATGTTCGTATTTTTTGACGCCATAGTTATAGGTCAATTCCAAGACGCAACTATGTTGCTCGTTTGCGAAGCCCAAGAAGGTGAGTGAATAGTTTTCTGTGGGCTGATCAAATTGACGCAGTACCTGCAGACCTAAAACCCGGGTGTAGAAATCGACCGATTGCTGTATGTCGCCGACACGCAGCATGGTATGTAGAATTCGCCTTGTCTTCACGCTGTTCTCCTCATAACTGTTCCAGGTCGCGTGCTACTTAGTTATTATTAACCCGGCTAACTTATCGTTGACTTTCAAGGATATGCATATGGCCTGTATCACGCCGGGGTTAACTGCGAGTGGCAGTCACCTCTCGGCAGGCAGGCTCACTGCTATCAATGTAATCTGATTGGTCGCCGGGTTAATACTCGTGGACGGTATCAGGCTGCATCTGTTTGATATTTTGGAAAAGACGCACCCTGTTGAATGACATCAAAGGTCTTGAGTACAGTTGTAAAGGCTCGATTGTTTGCTGCCGCAACGACCGCATCGAAGATATTCCGATCGGTAAAGCCGCAATCTCGAACTGTCTGTAAATCTTCCCGAGTGATGTTTTCAGGCTCATTGAGGGATTTCATTGTGAAGCTCAGCAATGCTTTCTCGTTTTCATTCAATGGGGCATTGCCTATCTCTTCCAGTGTTGCTTGCAGTTGCTCCGGTGTTGTCCCCAGACCCACAAGAAAGCCTGCATTGAAATCGATGCAATATGGGCATTCCACGGAGTTTGAATTTAGATAGCGGATCAAGCCGAGCAGTTGTTGGCTTAGTTGATCATGATTAGCAAGATAACTGAAGCTATCAACAAATGATTTCAAGAGTGGTGGACTGATTCCGTAGAGGACCAGGCCATCAGGCAGAAGACCAAAACTTTTCTCAATACTTTTGAATATGGCTTCTACAGATTCCATGTCCTCATTGGGTGGGGTTGGATCAATGAGTGCTGTTGTATTCATGAAACTTCTCCTTGATTAGGGGCAATGTGCAGGGTATGCCGTTGCTTCCAAACTGGCTGGGTTCTAGCTCAACCTTCAGCTATGGCCTGTCCCAACTCCTCGTTTGTCATAGCTCTACCATCTAGATTCCATGCGCCATCCACTGTGTGAACCACGTTGACGTAGATGTTGTCGCGGGATTGCTTGCCGCCTGAAAGTTCGTGGATGATATCGGTGGCTTCCTGGAAAAAGCCCTTCTGAACCTCTCGATCAACAAAGGCGAAAGAGGGTACTTTCCACTCGACCCAGGCGCCGGCAAACTGGGTTCCACCGGAAAAGGTCGTGCCAGTTGGCTGGATGTTAAGGATTGCTGTGACGTTTGGGGTCATGACACGATTTCCAGTCAGGTTGTGCCATTTCAGCATTGCATCGGTGATGCGCTGTATTGCTTCTTTCTCGGTCCCTTTTGGCAGTACGCCTTCGGTAATAGTCAGTGATAGTGGCATATGAACTCTCCATTGAGCAGAATTTGAAGATAACGGCCGTTATCTGTTTGGGCCAAAGAAAAGTGGGAGGTCCGTTGAATAAGATAACGATCGTTATCTATAACTTAGATTACGATCGTTATCCTGTCAACTATAATATTCACTGAATCAATATGACGAGTAATCCATGCGATATAATCCTGAGCAAAAACTGGCTACAAAAAACAAGATGCTAAAAGCTGCCCATAGTGGTTTTCGGCGTCAAGGTTATGAAGGGGCAGGGGTGGACGGACTGGCCAAAGAGGCTGGTGTTACATCTGGTGCCTTTTACAAACACTTCGGTTCTAAGGCTGTTGCTTTTCGTGAATCTGTACAACTTGGTGTGGGCGAGTTTCAAGCTGCAGTGGAGATGTACCAGAAAGAATTTGGAGACTCCTGGCTTAAAGAATTTGCGGCGTTCTATCTTGGTGAAAAGCGATGTAGTGAGCTTGGAAATAGTTGCGCATTGCAGAGTCTGACTCCGGAAGTCACCCGTTCAGATGCGGATACCCGGTTGGCATTTCAGTCAGCCTTGTTGAAAGCGGTGCAGGCTTTTGCCAGCGGTTTGCCCGCCGATCGTGGTCGTAGCCAAACCAATGAGGCCTGGTCCAATATTGCATTGTTAATTGGCGGTGTGACTTTGGCGCGTGCGGTGCAGGAGAGTGGGTTGGCAGATGAAATAGCCGAGGCGGTTCTAGGTGCGATCAGCAGGATGCCAGATGGGAAGGCGTGATTCTGATACGAGCCGGTTCCAAGGGTTGTTTTTCGGGTGATTATTGGGTTCTAAGTGGGGCTTGCCACACTTAGGATAACCTTTTAAAGTGAGTATAGGGAGTTGGCCAGACAGTCGCTGGCTACCGCTTGCGGTAGACAGAGGAAAGTCCGGGCTCCGGTGGGCAGGGTGCCAGGTAACGCCTGGGAGGCGAAAGCCTACGGAAAGTGCCACAGAAAATATACCGCCAGCGGCGCTGCTGTTGGTAAGGGTGAAATGGTGCGGTAAGAGCGCACCGCATCCCTGGCAACAGGGGTGGCAGGGTAAACCCCACCCGGAGCAAGACCAAATAGAGGAACAGGCCGGTCTCTGACCGAGCCAAGTGCGCCCCCACAGTTCCTGGGTAGGTTGCTTGAGGTGTGTGGTGACGCACATCCCAGATGAATGGCTGTCCTTGACAGAACCCGGCTTATCGGCCGACTCCCTCCACTTTACACCACATACCCCGCTTCCGGGGTGATATTTCTTAATACTTTACTTTAGGTTTGCTGGACAGGTTTCTGTATTTCCAGCGGATATTTTTTGCTTTCAAACCGCTTTGCTTGGCGTGTGTAAACCACTGACCCTAAACGAATTTTTACACTATTTACCTTGACAGAAGGTGAGAGTGAGTCCTAATATGGAGAAAGGTGGATTAATGTGGGAAAAAAGGGAAAATAACGCCGGCAGAGGGGCAACGATTTGTTTCGAGGGATTTCATCGCTCAATTTGGATACGAAAGGGCGGCTTGCGATACCAACCCGGTATCGGGAGCAGCTCGTGGATGTGTGCGCCTCCGAATTAGTGATTACCGCCGATATGGATCACTGTCTGCTGATCTATCCCAAACCCACATGGCTTGAAATCGAAAAGAAGCTGGTGGCGATGCCGACCTTCGATGCGGCTGCGAGAAATATGCAGCGTCTCTACATCGGTAGTGCCGCCGAGTTGGAGATGGATGGTCAGGGTCGGATTCTGCTGCCCCCGGCATTGCGTAAGTTTGCCGGGCTCGACAAGAAGGTCGCCCTGGTCGGTCAGATGAATAAATTTGAGTTATGGGATGAAGAGACCTGGAAGTCCAAACAGGAGGACTGGCTGAACAGCGTGGATCTGACGGATCTCAATTTGCCGCCAGAGTTCAAGTCCCTTTCAATCTGATGGCGCAGGAGCATCTTTCGGTACTGCTGCAGGCCTCTGTTGAGGCGCTGAAGGTTGAGCCGATGGGCATCTATATCGATGCCACATTCGGGCGGGGCGGCCATAGTCGGCTGATCCTCGAGGGATTGGGTGAAGGTGGGCGATTGATCGGGATCGACAGGGATCCTCAGGCAGTGGCTCATGCTGAGCAATTGTTTGCACAAGATAACCGCTTTCGAATGGTACAGGAGAACTTTGCCATGCTTGCGGAGGTCGCTGAACAACAGGGTATCGCGGGACAGGTGAATGGGATCTTACTCGATCTCGGGGTCTCCTCACCCCAGTTGGATCAGGCGCAGCGTGGCTTCAGCTTTACCCAGGACGGGCCTCTGGATATGCGCATGGACCCAAGTCGAGGGGTGTCGGCGGCTGAGTGGCTGGCGAAAGCCGAGAGCCGGGAGATTGCTCAGGTGCTGAAGACCTATGGTGAGGAACGCCATGCCAAGCGCATTGCCCGCGCCATAGTCGAGGCGAGGGTGGCGCAGCCGATCGAGACCACAGGTCGCTTGGCGGAGCTGGTGAGTCAGGCCAATCCCTCTTGGGAGAAGGGTAAGCATCCGGCAACCCGGAGTTTTCAGGCGATCCGTATATTTATTAATGGTGAACTCGACGCATTGAGGCAGACTCTCGATGGCGTCATTGATGTATTGGCTCCGGGGGGCAGGTTGGCAGTGATCAGTTTTCACTCTTTGGAAGACCGCATCGTCAAGCGGTTCATGAGAGATCAGGCCAAAGGCGACCCGTTTCCTCCGGGCGTGCCGGTGACGGACGATCAAAGGCAACCCAGATTACGTCTGGTGGGTAAGGCGATAACTCCTGATGAAGCTGAAATCAGCGCCAATCCAAGGGCGCGCAGTGCTGTTTTGCGCGTTGCGGAGAGGTGTCTGTGAGCGTCAGTGGAAAAGTGCTCTTTTCACTGCTGGTGCTAGCAGTGCTGAGTTCGGCAATCGGGGTTGTCTATAGCAAGTATCTCAGCAGAAAACACTTTGTCGCCTTGCAGGAGCTGCAGGCGGAACAGGAGAGAATTGGCGTTGAGTGGGGCAGGTTGCAGCTTGAGGAGAGCACCCTGGCAACCCACTCGGTGGTTGAACGCAAAGCACGGGACGGATTGAAGATGCATCTGCCCGACTTTACTGAAATCGTCGTCATCAAACAGTGAATATGGCCAATCGTAAGAAGAAAAAGGCACAGCAGGCGGAGATTCTCCGGCAACCGAGCTATCGGGCGCGGCGCTATACTGTGCTCGCTGTGTTGGCCCTGGCCTATGTCTCACTGATCTGGCAGTCGGTGGATCGGCAGGTGTTCGAGACCGCTTTCCTGCAGGAGCAGGGAGAGCGCCGTTACCTGCGTACCATGAAGGTCAGCGCCAGTCGCGGCATGATTACCGACCGCAACGGTGAGCCCCTGTCGATCAGTACGCCGGTGAAGAGTGTGGTGGCCAATCCAAGGGTGGTGAAGAGCGACAACCAGACCATTGGTGCGCTGGCTGCTATTCTCGATCTGAATCCGGATCGTCTGCGCCGTCAGCTCTCCAGCGATCGCAGCTTCGTCTATCTGAAACGCCGCATCAATCCGGATCAGGCTGAAAAGGTCGCAGCCTTGGAGATCAAGGGACTGGATCTGCTGTCGGAGTATCGTCGCTTCTATCCGAGTGCCGAAGTGATGTCGCATATCGTCGGTTTTACCAACATCGATGACCAGGGCCAGGAGGGCATGGAGCTGGCCTATGACCAGTGGCTCAGTGGTACCCCAGGGGCCAAGCGGGTGATCAAGGACGGCAGTGGCCGGGTGGTCAATCAGGTGGAGAATATCCAGAGTCCCGCTCCGGGCAAGGATCTGAGCCTGAGCATCGATCGCAGACTGCAGTTCCTTGCCTATCGGGAGCTCAAGGCGGCGGTTGCCAAACATCGTGCCCGATCCGGTTCTGTGGTGATTCTCGATGCGCGGAACGGTGAGATCCTGGCGATGGTCAACAGTCCGGCCTACAACCCCAACGACCTGCAGGATCGCCGCTCAAGCAAGCTGCGCAATCGCTCGGTGACCGATGTCTTCGAACCGGGTTCCACGATTAAGCCTTTTGCGGTGGCGGCGGCGATGGAACAGGGCAAGTTCAGACCGACCACGCCGATCGATGTCTCGCCCGGTTATATGAAGGTGGGGCGTTATCTGGTACGGGATCATCGTAACTACGGCATGATCGATGTGGCCACGGTGCTGCGTAAATCAAGTAACGTGGGCGCCAGTAAGATCGCCCTGTCGATGCCGCCGGAAAGCCTCTGGCAGCTCTATACCAAGCTGGGGTTTGGATCCAGCCCGGAGTCGCTTTTTCCGGGAGAGTCGAGTGGGCGCCTGCCCCATTTTTCCGATTGGTCTTCGTTTGAGCAGGCCACCCTCTCGTTTGGCTATGGCCTCTCGGTCACCCCACTGCAACTGGCCCGCGCCTACGCGGTGCTGGCGAATGACGGAGAACGCCTGCCGGTCTCTCTGCTGAAACTGGATCAGCAACCTGTCGGGGAGCGGGTGTTGCGCCAGAGTACCGCAAGAAGTGTTGTCTCGATGCTGGAATCGGTGGTCAGTCGTGACGGATCTGCTCCTCTGGCGGCCGTACCCGGCTACCGGGTTGCCGGTAAGACCGGTACCGCAAAGAAATCGGTTGCCGGTGGTTATGCGGAAGATAAGTATCTATCCCTTTTTGTCGGCATGGCACCGGCCACCCGGCCACGCCTGGTGATGGCGGTGTTTATCGATGAGCCCAGGGGCGAGGAGTACTACGGCGGTGCGGTTGCCGGTCCGGTCTTCTCCAAGGTGATGAGCGGTGCTCTGCGCTTGATGAACATTCCGCCGGACAAACCCTGGTATGACGATAAGCTGATGGCCCGACTTGGAGAGCAGGAATGATGGCGGCCAGAGAGATTACCGAGACGCACTGGCTCTCCACACTGCTGACGGGCCTGGTCGATCTGCCATCGGAGCTCGATCGGCAGATTGGCGGGCTCTGTCTGGACAGTCGTAAGCTGGTCGAGGGGGATCTGTTCCTGGCTTGCGCCGGGACCCGTCAGCATGGCCTGGTGTTTGCCGATCAGGCGATTGCCCAGGGTGCTGTTGCGATCCTTTGGGAGCCGGATGGTGGTGAGGGTGAGCGGCTGGCCTCAGCGCTGCAGCATGGCTCACTACCCTTGATTGAGGTCGCCAATCTTTCCCGCTCTCTGAGTGAGATTGCCGGTCGTTTCCATGACCACCCCAGCCGGGCGATGGCCGTCTATGGAATAACCGGTACCAACGGCAAGACCAGTATCTGTCAGTTGCTGGCGCAGGCCCTGGAAACCGAACACCCCTGTGGCATGGTGGGTACTCTGGGAGCCGGCCTGCCCGGGCAGCTGGAAACCACCGGTATGACAACGCCGGATGCGCTAAGTGTGCAGCAGATTCTCTCCCGCCTGTTGGCGCAGGGTGCCAAATCGGTGGCGATGGAGGTCTCGTCTCACGCACTGGACCAGTACCGGGTGGATGGGGTGGCCTTCGATTGCGCGATTTTCACCAACCTCAGTCGCGACCATTTCGACTATCACGGCAGCCTGGAGAACTACGGCAATGCCAAGCGCAGACTGTTTCAACTGCCTGGACTCGGTCGGGCGGTAATCAATCTGGATGACCCCTTTGGTCGTCAACTGGCTGAAGCTCTCTGCCAGAGAGTGCCTGTCTACGGATACAGTATCGACGCCGATACCACACTGCCGGACGGCGTGCAGGGTTGGATTCGGGCCATCGGATTGCAGGCTACCGGCAGTGGCTTGAGTCTCTCGGTTGCCACCCCGGCGGGCAAGTGTCAGTTGGAGAGTGGCTTGTTGGGTCGCTTCAATGGCGCCAACCTGCTGGCTGTGTTGAGTGTTTTGTTGATCAATGATTGGCCACTTGAGCGGGCGATTGCGGTTCTGGCGAAGCTCTCCACCGTGCCGGGTCGAATGGAGCGCTTTGGTGCGGCCTCTCAACCGACGGTGGTGGTCGACTATGCGCATACTCCGGATGCCCTGGAGAAGGCTCTGCAGGCGTTGCGGCTGCACTGCACAGGTCGATTGATTGTTGTCTTCGGCTGTGGCGGAGACCGGGATCCCGGCAAGCGTCCGATGATGGGTGAAGTGGCGGCGAACGAAGCGGACCTCTGTTATCTGACCGATGACAATCCACGCAGTGAGTCGAGCGCCGAGATCATCGAGCAGATCCTTACCGGTATGCCGAATGCAGAAGAGGTTCGGGTGGAAGCCGATCGGGGTAAGGCGATCCGCCAGGCGGTTTCCGTCGCTAAACCCGGTGACCTGGTGTTGGTGGCAGGCAAGGGGCATGAGGATTACCAGTTGGTGGCTGACCAGGTGTTGCACTTCGATGACCGGGAGGTTGTCCAGGCGGCCCTGGCCGGATGGCAGGAGGGGGCGTCATGAACAGTCTCACTCTTGCCGAAGTGGCGCAGCAACTGGAAGCCGTGCATCAGGGGGCCGATGTGCGTTTTCATTCGGTCAGCACCGACACCCGAACGATCAAGCCCGGAGATCTGTTTGTCGCCTTGAGCGGCCCCAATTTCGATGCCCACCGGTTTCTCGGGCAGGCGATGGAGAAGGGGGCGGTGGCGGCCATGGTCAGCGAGTTGCAGGCGGTTGAGCTGCCCCAGCTGCAGGTGACCGATACCCGTATTGGATTGGGGCATCTGGCCGCTTTGTGGCGTGACCGGTTTGAAGTGCCGATTGTGGCTATCACCGGCAGTAACGGTAAAACCACCGTCAAGGAGTTGCTCGCTTCGATTCTTGGAATCCGCGGCAGTGTGCTGGCTACCCGAGGCAACCTGAACAATGAGATCGGGCTGCCCTTGACCTTGTTACGGCTGCAGGATGAGCAGTGTGCGGTAATCGAGATGGGCGCCAACCATCCCGGTGAGATCGGCTATCTGAGTCAGATCACCCGTCCCGATGTGGCATTGATCAACAACGCGGGTGCGGCCCATCTTGAAGGCTTCGGGGATCTGACCGGAGTGGCCCATGCCAAGGGCGAGATCCTGAGTGGCTTGAGGCCCAGCGGGGTTGGGGTGCTGAATGCGGACGACCGCTTTTTTCCACTCTGGCGGGAGCTGTGCGGTGAGCGTCAGATGATCTCCTTCGGTTGCTCACACAAGGCAGATGTGCAGAGCGATCTGAGTCAGGCCGGGATGCGCTGGTCGGAGCAGGGATTTCAGAATCATATGCAGGTCAGTTATCGGGGTGAGCAGTTTACAGTGCAGCTCTCACTGGCCGGCCGGCACAACCTGATGAATGCTCTGGCGGCGATTGCTGCAGCACTGGCAATGGGCTGTGACATTGAACAGATTCAGATGGGATTGGCCGGGGTGCAGGCGGTGGCAGGGCGT